>DASSPH010000043.1 GCA_035699745.1 Vicinamibacterales bacterium | reverse complement strand
TGGTGTTTCGAATACCTTTGGACGGCTTCGAGGAGCGATTGGCTGGCGCGCTGCGCGCCGCTCCACGGCATCCGGCCGGCGACCGCCTGCGCGAGCGCCGCGGCACCGTCGCTGAAGATCACAGCCGCCACTGCCGCGCAGACCGCCGCCGCCGCGCCAATCGACGCGGCCGCGGCGCGGCTGGCGCCGGCGTCGGGGCCGGCCGCCAGCGCCACGGCGCCGAGGAGAGCGATGGCGAGCACCCCGAGCACGCGGTCCATCAGGACGGACGCGGCCGACTGCGAGAGGCGCACGTCGTAGCGCGACAGGGTGTAGGCGCGGTAGGCGTCGCCGCCGACGCTCGGCAGGAAGGAGCCGACGAACGTGCTGACGAAGAAGATGCGCAGGACGGCGGCGAACGGCGGGCGCGAGCCGGGCGTCACCGCGCACAGCAGATCGATCCACCGCCACGCGTTGAGCGCGCGATCGACGAGCACCAGCGCGACAGCTGCGCCGATCCAGGACCAGTTCGCGCGCGCGGCGGCGCGCCACACCGACGCCGCATCCGCCTGCCACAGGACGAAGGCGGTCAGCCCGACGGCGACGGCGACGCGCAGCGAACGGGAGAAGGTCACCCGTCCGGCGATCAACGCACCTGTTCGGCCACGGGGAGCGTGTCGAGGTGCCTGGACGGGTTGCGCTTGACCTGGTACGCGCGCTTGAGGAACCTGGCGTAGGGGACGAACTGCTTCATGGCGCCGACGTTCACCTGGCACGGGCTCAGGCAGGTCGGGCACACCTTGTTTTTCAGGTGCTCGCGGTGCGCGAGGTTCTCGTTCGCGAAGTACAGCGTTTCGGCCGGTTGCTCGAGCACGTTGCCGATCTTCTGCGAGTTCTCGCAGTAGTGCAGATCCCCGTTGGGGTTGAGCAGCAGCCCCTGGCTCTGGAACGGGCACGGCATCGTCCGGTGGTAGCCGTTGGCGATCATGTCGGCGTAGTGCAGGTACATGAACGACTGGCCGCTCAGCACCGATTCTTCCCTGACGCGGTCCAGGAAGAACTTGCGCATGAAGGTCTCTTCGCGGTCCTGGAAGCCGATCGATTCCTTGAGGTGGCCGTTGTGCAGCATCGCGTCGGTGAAGCGCAGCATGTTGAACACGACGTCGAGGTTCTTCGTGCGCGCCCACGTCAGGATGTTCTCGGCGTCTTCCAGGTTCTTCGCGAAGATCGTCGAAGCGATCCCGAACGAGAAGTTGGGGTGCGCCTTCGCCAGCGCCTGCATCGCGTCGATCGTCTTCGACGCCTTGTCGAACCCGTTCTTCACCGCCCGCACCTGATCGTGCACGTCGCCGATGCCGTCGAGCGACACGCGGATGCTGATCAGCAGCTCCTTCTCGGCGCAGAACTCGACGATGCGCGTGAGCATTGGAATCGCGCGGGCAGGCGTCAGGCCGGTGGTGTTGATGCCGATCTTCCGCAGCCGCGGCAGACGGCGCTGGAACATCTCCACCATCTGCGGCAGGTCGAGCCTCGTCGTCGGCTCACCGCCGGAGATGTTGAGGTTCTCCACCGCCCCCCAGAAGGGGCTGTCCATCACCGGCTCGAGCTGCTCGAGCGTCATGTCCGACTTGCGGTCGCCCCACTTCCAGTTGTTGCACATGGTGCACTTGGCGTCGCACACCCAGGTGCAGTTGTAGATGAGGACCGTCGGCCGGATCGGGTGCACCTTCGCGTTGATGAAGGTATTGACGAGGTCGCGGGGGACGCCTGCGGCCGCCTTGCCGATGTACCGCAGCCGGAACGTGTTGGTAGACACGAGGTTAGTTGATTATAAGCGAAAAGAACGGCCGGGCTCCATCGAGGAACCCGGCCGCGTGGCGAATCGGCTGGTGGCGGACTGTCTCAGTTCGGGAAGTTCGGGCGCGGGCCCGGCCCCACGTACACGTTCTTGTAGATCGTGCCCGGAATGCTGGCGTCGATCGGGCCGGCGCGCCCGACCGGCGCTCCCAGATGGATCATGTGCGGGGACGGCCGGTACGAGTGGTTGGTGTTCACGCGCTGGTTGTAGATGACGCGACCCGTCGGGCTGTCTTCACGCACCTCGACGTTGGCGAAGTTCGCGCCCCACGTGGCCTTCCAGAAGTACCAGCGTTCGTCGCTGAAGTTCACGGCCAGACGCGCGCCGTCGAAGATCGCGTGCTCGCCGCCGCCGACGATGATGCGGTAGGTCACCGCGCCGGGGATGGAATAGGAGCGGCCGCGCTTCTCGACGGTGAAGCGGTAGTCGTTGGTCGTGATGTCGCCGCCGCCTTCCTGCATCGAGAAGATCTTCGACTTGTCGCCCGGCGATCCTTCGTCGAAGCCGGTGACCATGGCCGAGAATTCGCCGGCTTCGAGCGTGACCGGCAGCTGATAGGTGACGCGGCTCTCCTGCGTGAGCAGTTCGACGCCGTCTTTGACGAACTGTACGGCGCCGATGGGCGTGCCCACGGTGCGGCCGATCGTCAGCGGATCGCGGATCTCGTTGCCGCGGATGTAGGCGCCGACCGGACTGCGGAAGGCGGCATCCCCGGACCACGGCCCGAACGCGCCGCCCGATTCCGCGCGGACGCGCCAGGTGAAGTTGGTGTCAGGATCGAGGGCGGCGGGCGTGAAGCTCACGCTCGAGCCCGAGCTGGTCGCGTTGCCGGAGGTGACCACGGTGCTCCCGCTGCGGACTTCGAAGCGGTACGTCAATGCCGCGGCCCCAAACTTCGGCGTGACGGTGGAGGCGACGAGGACCAGGGGGGCCTGCACCTGCCCGCCGCCGGCGGGGGAGTTTGTACTCGGGGCCGGAACCTTCAGGGTCGAGCCGTCGGCCGCCGCGTCGGGCTCGGGGGCGCCGCTCGCGGTTGGGGAGACGGGAGATTGCGCACGCTGCCCGCAGGCAACGAACAGGGTCATGCCGATTGCGCACATCGCCACCCGCGTGAGCAGCAGGAAATGTGGCAGATGCAAAGTCATCCGCATCAGGGAACCTCGCTTGTTTGGTGTTGGGATGGCCCGCAGGCCTTTCGCAGTGGGGAAATGGTACTACGAAAGAAAAGGCGGCTGGGCCTCCAGCCGCCTTTTCGGATCCGGACCGCCCGATCTTTACTGCGGGAACGTCGGCCGCGCGTTCGGGCCGATATAGACGTTCTTGTAGATGCCGTTCGGCAGTGTCGCGTCGATCGGGCCGGCGCGGCCGACCGGCGACCCCAGGTACGCCATGTGCGGCGTGGGCCGGTAGGTGCGTCCGCTCAGTCCGTGCGTGTACGAGTAGATGACACGGCCGTTCTCGTTGTCCTCGCGCACTTCCATGGTGAAGCTGCCGCCCACGTTCCAGGTCAGCTTCCAGAAGTACCAGCGCGAGCTGTCGAAGTTTCTCTGGACCCGCGCGCAGTCGCGCGAGACGCCGTCGCCGGCGATCATCCGGCACGAGATCGAGCCGGGAGCCGAGTAGTTGGCGCCGCGCAGCTCGGCCGTGAAACGGTAATTGTTCGTCGTGATGTCGACGTCGTCCCCCTGCTGCATGGCGAAGACCTTCGACTTGTCGCCCGGCGTCCCCTCGTCAGCTCCCTTGATCATCATCGAGAACTGGCCCGCGGTCAGTGTCGCCTGGAGCGGGTATTTCAGGTAGCTGGTGTTGGTCAGCAGTTTCAACCCTTCACCAGGAATGAACTGCGTGGGGCCGACGATGAGCCCGACCGTTTTCCCGTTCGTGAGCGGGTCGCGTACCTCGTTGCCGCGGAGGAACCCCGTATCGGGTCCGAGGAATGTCGCGTTTGCGGACCATGGCCCGACGGCGCCCTGAAAGACCGCGCGCGCCCGCCAGGTGTACTGCTGGTCGGCGTTGAAGTCGACGCCGGCCGGAGTGTAAGAGATCTGGCCGCCCGTGCCGGCAATCGTGCCGGAGCGGTGGATCGACGTCGTGCCGCTGAGGATCTCGAACTCATACGACAGCGTGAGCTGCTGATTGCGCCCCGACGCCGGATTGATCACGAGCACGATCTGGTCCGGTTTGGCGTTGTTGACCGGGGACACGGCGCTCGGCGCGCTGACCTTCAGCGTCGAGCCGTCGGGCGCGGCGCCGGTTTCGGGCTGCGTCGCTGACGTCGGCGAGGTCGGGTTGGGCGTGGACTTGTTGCATGCGACCGCCGCGGCCAGCACGCACGCCGCAGCACTGAGTAGAACCTTTCGGGTCATCAGGTGGAACTCCGGGACAAACAGGTTTTATGGGACGCGAGGCGCTGATAATAACACGAAACCTCTTAAATACAGCTACATACCGTGTTACGATGGCCGGACTTTTTTCAGAAGAGGAGAGCCTGATTTTGAGCTTGAAGAGCACGCCCGCCATCATCCTCGCGCTCGGCCTGTGCGCCGTTCCGCACATCGCTTCCGCCCAGACCATGCAGTGGACCGACAAGGGCTACGTCACCTTCAACGTCGGCGCGCAGGTCGGGTCCGACGACCTCGATACGAATTCGACCTTCAGCCTCTACGACGAAACCGGCACGGTGAGCTCGACGCAGCGCGTCAAGGGCGGCGCCTTCTTCGAGCTCGGCGGCGCCTACCGCGTGTGGGGCAGGAATGTGCTCGCCGGCGTCAGTTTCACGCGCATGTCCTCCGACTCGAACGTCGCGCTCACCGCCAGCATTCCCGATCCGGTGTTCTTCGACCGGCCGCGATCGGTGACCGCCTCACAGAGCGGCGCGCAGCACGCCGAGAACGCCATTCACCTCAACGCCATCTGGATGATGCCGGTCGCCAACAAACTGGATCTCGGCATCTTCGGCGGCCCGACGATCTTCATGGTGAAGCAGGACACGATCGGGGCGCTGACCTCCAGCTCCGTGACCGAGCCGGGACCGGCCATCAACGCGCCGTTGAGCGAAGTGAAGAAGACCACCGCCGGCATCAACTTCGGCGTCGACGTGCAGTATCTGGTGCGCAAAGACATCGCCGTCGGCGGCATCGCGCGCTACAGCTGGGGATCGGTCGACATCGACGGCGCCTCCGGCAGCCTCGGCGTCGGCGGCTTCCAGATCGGCGTCGGCGTCCGCTACAGACTCAAGTAGATCGGGCGATCGGGTGATCGGGTCATCGGGCGATCGGCACGATTGGGTTTGATCGGGCGATAGGCCATCGGGCGATCACCCGATCACCCGATCACCCGATCACCCGATCACCCGATCGCACGTTCAACTCCCCTGTGCCGGTGAAGGCCCGGAATCCCGCTGCGAAGGGCCACCGCTGATCAGCAGTTCGCCGGTCATCGCCTCGGTGGTGACGCCGACTGAAGAATCGGAGGCGGACGTATTCATCGCGGCTGGGAGAGGTCGAACATCACCGTGTCGCGCGGTCCGCCGGGCAGCGGAACCTGCCGCCAATTCTGTAAGTAGTGGGCCACGTCGGGGCGGTTCGCCGAGAGGTGGCGCCAGATCGTCGTCACGAAGTAGCGCGCGCCGAAATCCTTCCTCAACAGTTCCAGCACCTGCGGCGTGATCGACTTCGGGTCGAAGCTCCAGCCGCGCCGGTGCGCCCAGTACAGCTGGATCGGCGAGTTGTTGCTGTACTCCTCGTACTCCACGGTGACGATCAAGGCCGACGGATCCGTCGCCGCCTGGATCGCGCGTCCCGCGTCGATCGGAACCATGTCGAGGCGGTCCGGACGGAAGAAGTTCGGCACCACGCCGCTGAACTTGAACGAGAGCAGCGCCACCGCGCCGAGGACGACCGCGCTGCCGAGCGGGCCGGTGATCCGCCCGCCTCGCGTCCGCAGCCAGCCGCCGTCGAAGGCCGGCGCCGCGGCAAGCCCGAACAGGAGCGCGGCCGGCGGCAGCATCGGCAGCTGGTGGAACTCGTGGTGGATGTGTCCTTCGGTCGTCGCCAGGATGAACACGATCACGATCGCGATCCAGACGTCGACCAGACGCCGGCGCGGCACGCGCCACATCGCCAGCAGGGCGAACAGCGCCAGCACGAACCCCGCCGGCGTCAGGTGCAGCGCCCAGATCCTCGTCGTCATGTCGCTGTAGAACGCCGGATCCTGCAGCCGTGCCGGCGTCGCCCAGTGATAGATCCCGATGAAGGGACCCGCGGCGAGCGAGATGGGTGGACCGTAGTTACCCGACGGGTGCCAGATGGCCTGGCTCAGGCCGGTCCGGTGGAAGATCGCGTCGGCGTGCCAGTACCACAGCCCCGTCGCCGCGACGGCTGACGTGATGCCGGCGAGGAACCCTCGATCCTTCAGTACCGCCCAGCGCCGTGCCTCCCACGCCGCCCACGCGATCGGGACGAGGATCAGCACCGCGGGAATCTTGACCAGAAACGCCAGCGCCGAACAGACCGCGCCGGCGATGCACGCGCGCCGGGATCCGGTGTCGAAGTAGATGACCCACGCCAGCACCGCCGCCACCGAATAGAAGACCATCGGCGTGTCGGAGATGAAGAAGCGGCCGAAGAACACCGCGCTCGGCGAGACGGCGATCAGAAAGGCCGCGGCGCGTCCCGCCGGACGCCCGAACAGCCGCGCACCGAGCGCGTAGGTGGCCCACACGGTGCCGATCGAGAACGCCATGCTGACGAGGCGCCCGATCACGGCGTGCTCGCCGACCACCCAGTAGAGGAGCGCCGCGATCCAGTGCATCAGCGGAAATTCCATTCCCACGTACGGATCGACGGCGCCGCCCCAGTTCACCTGCGGGTAGAAGATGTTCATCGAGCGCTCGTAGAAGTTGCGCGCGATGTCGGCGTTGGTGATCTCGCGCCAGCGATGCGCCTCCGCCATCGGCAGGCCGAGGTACTGGCTGCGCAGGACGATCCCGAAGAGCAGGATCAGAAGCAGCGCCGGATCGATCCATCGGGTGATCGGGTGATCGGGTGATCGGGTGATCGGGGAATCGGTTGATCGGGGGATCGGGGGATCGGGGGATCCGGCGATCGAAGAACTGGCGGCTGCCATCTACCGGGAGTATATCGGGCGCCGGGCGAATCGCCCGATCACCCGATCGCCCGATCGCCCGATCGCCCGATCGCCCGATCACCCGATCACCCGATCACCCGATCCCTCTACACTCCGCTGCAGGAGAACGACGGGTACTTCTGGATCTTCGCGAACAGATCGATCTCGCCCCACGTGAGCTGCAGCGTGGTGCCGATGTTGTCGTAGTCGAACGCGATGTCGACGCCCATGTTGCCGTCCGGGCGCTGCCAGGCGATCACGTCGATGCTCAGCTCGGGGCCGCCGCGCTTCAGATTGTGGCCGTAGACCAGCCCGCTGCAGATGCCCGCTTCGATGATCCGATCGCGCAGGAACATCATGTTGTTCTGACGTTCGCCGAGCGAGCCGACGGGCCGCCGCTTGTCGGCGTACTTGGCGGCGATGCAGTTGACGATCGCGGGCCCGTTGCCGAGCGCGCAGGACGCGCCGCCCCCCGGCGGCGGCGTCGGCGGCGGCGTCGGCGCGGGCGCGGGCGGCGCCGGCGTGCGGAACGTCTGCGTCGGGCTCCACGGGCTGGTCGTCTCGCCGTCGCTCGCCCGCGAGCGCCAGTACATCGTGGCGCCGTTCGGCAGGGGAGAGCTGTTGAACGTCGTCTGTGTCGCGCCGCTCGCCACGATCCCGGCCGCGACCAGTCTCGTGAACGCCTGGTCGCTCGCCACCTGGAACTCGTAGCCGAGATGGCCGACCGGCCCCACGTAGGTGGAGTTGTTCACCCGGATCGACGGCGTGGTCGTGGTCAGCAGCTCGTTGTTGATCGGGGCCACCGGCGCCGGCGCCGACACCGCCGGCTTCGGATAGATCTCGAATCCGGCGGTCGCCATCGCGCCGGTGTTGGCGCCGTCCTGCGCCCACGCACGCCAGTAATAGGCGCGGCCGATCTCGAGCCGATCGACTTGCACGCTGGTGCGGCCATCGCCCGGCTCGACGTTCGAGCGGCTGAAGACCTTGGTGGTGAAATTCGCGTCACTCGCGACTTCGAAGGTGTAGGTCAGCGGACGCACGCCGTTGGTCGTCGCGTTCTGCACGACCAGCCGGATCGGCTGCTCGCTCTCCTTGAACTTGAAGCCCTGCGCCGGTTCGAGCAGCGCCGGGGCGGAGATGGTGACACCGGGGATCGGGCCGGCGACGGTCGGCGCGGTCGGCGTGGAGCTTTTCGATGTCTGACAACCGCCGAGCGCAATCAGAGACAGGCCGCAGGCAACGGTGAAGATACGTGACTTCATGGCAAACCCTCGAACAATCCAGGTCTCGGCAGGCGGAAAGCGGCGATGGAACGCGCCGTCCATCCGGCCTATCGGCCGCGACAGTTCGTGTCTTTAGGGAGTGGTGAAATTGGGTTGCTGGGAGCCCCGGATTTCGGGCTCAGGATACCACGGATCGCCGCAGGTAGGCGACCCCGCCCGAGAGTGAAAACACCATGATCAGGGCCGCGCCGACGAACGAGACCAGCAGCGCGGATTCCAGCGGCAGCCCGAGACGCGTGAAATAGAAACCGAAGGTGGCCTCCCGGACGCCGAACCCGTTCAGCGACACCGGCACCATCTGGACGATGAACGAAATCGGCACGATGACGGCGAGCTCGGCAAAACCGATCGGGATGTTCATGCTGCGCGCGATCGCCAGGTAGAACAGCACCAGGATCCCCTGGACGGCAACGGCGCCGAAGAAACACACCGCCAGCGCCGTGGGCGTTTCCTTGAAGCGCGTCAGCGCGTAGGTCAGTTTCTCGATCCGCGCGTCGACCCATTCCTGGTGAAACACCCGCAGCGGCTGCAGGAGCTTCGTGGCGCTTTCCGGCATCAGCAGCGCCGGGGCGGCGACGATGGTGCCGATTCCGAACCCGGCCCAGAGGACGCCCGGTCCGACCGGATCGAGCGCCACGCGCGTCATCAGCGAGGCGCCGGTCGCGGCCATCAGCGCGAGACCGAGCAGCCCGAGTCCGCGATCGATCAGCACCACCGTGGTCGCCAGCGTCTTGGATCCGGCCGCAGGGGCGGTGTCGGCAATGCGGATGACGTCGCCGCCGATGTTGCTGGGCAGGAAATTGTTGAAGAAGGTGGCGACGAGAAACGATTGGGTGAGAAAGCTGAATGGCAGCCGCACGTGCTGCGCGCGCAGCAGCACGCCCCAGCGCACCGCGCTCGCCAGCACCATCCCGAGATACAACCCCAGCGCCATCGTCAGCCAGGCCGGCGACGCCTGGCGGGCGACCTCCCACAGGCGCGACACGTCGACGCGCGAGAAGAGGACCGCGAGGAGTCCGATGCTGACGATCGCCTTGAGCGCGCTGAGAGCGAGGGATCGGGCGCGGTTCGGCCGCGTCTGTTCGTCGTGCAAGGTCATCAATGCCGGTGGCGGGACCCTTCACTGTAGCACGAATGCTACAATTGCCCGTTCGTATCGATGCGCATCCTGATGATCGCGCCGGAGCCGTTCTTCGAGCCCCGGGGCACTCCCTTCAGCGAGTATCACCGCATTCGCGCGCTGCTCGACCTCGGGCACACGGTGGATCTCGTCACGTACCCGTTCGGCCGCGATGTGTCGCTGCCCGGACTGCGCGTCTTCCGCTGCGCCAGGCCGCCGCTCATGACGGGCATCGGCATTGGTCCGTCGTGGCGCAAGCTGCCGCTCGACCTCTTCCTGCTGCTGGCGACCATCCGCCTCGCCCGCCGCGAGAAGTACGACGCGATCCACTCGCACGAGGAGGGAGCCTGGTGGGGGGTGCTCGTCGCGTCGATGCTCGGCCTGCCGCACCTCTACGACATGCACTCGAGCCTGCCGCAGCAGCTCACCAATTTCGCCTACAGCCGGTCCGCGCTGGTGAAGGGGATCTTCGGCCGCCTCGAGCGGTTCGTCATCCGCCGCTCCCGGGTGGTCATCGTCATCTGCCCGCAGCTCGAGGACGTGGTGCGCGGCATCGACGCCGCCGTCCCCTCGGTGCTGATCGAGAACGCCCCCGGTTCGGGTGACGCGCCGACGCAGGGCTCCGGCGTGGACGTGCGGCGATCGCTCGGCCTCACCGACACCGTGCCGGTGATCCTGTATACGGGAACGTTCGAGGCCTACCAGGGACTCGACCTGCTGTTCGCCTCGATGGCGCACGTGCTGAAGCAGCGCCCCGACGCGCGCCTCGTGCTCGCCGGCGGCCGGCCCGAACAGGTCGACGCGGCGCGCCGGCAGGCCGCGGCCGCCGGCATCGGCGCCGCCACGATTTTTGCGGGACAGCGGCCGGCGGAGGACATCCCCGCCTATCTCGATGCGGCCGACGTCCTCGTCTCTCCCCGGAGTCTCGGCACCAATACGCCGCTGAAGATCTATCAGTACCTGCGCTCGGGCCGGGCGATCGTGGCGACGCGGCTCCTGACCCACACGCAGGTGCTGAACGACGACGTGTCGTACCTTACCGAGGCGACGCCGGCGGCGTTCGGCGCCGGCATCGTGGCGGTCCTGGCGGATCCCGAGCGCGCCCGAGCCGTCGGCGCGCGCGCCCGGCATCTCGCCGAAACCAAATACAGCTACGAAGCCTACCTCGCGCGGACGCGCCAGGCCTGTGCGCATCTGTTCGGCGAGCGCGCTCCGCAGATGGCCGGCCGGGTCGCATGAACGACGACCACTACAGCTACGCCGTCTACGCCGACTCCGCGATGGCGGAGCGCTTCGACGCGCTGCGTTTCAGCGGTCCGATCGGGCGGCTGATCGCGGCGACGCAAGAAGAGCAGATCGCCGCCTTCCTCGCGCCGGTCGCGGGACGGCGGATCCTGGACGTGGGCACCGGCACGGGGCGCGCGGCCATCGCGCTCGCCAGGCGCGGCGCCATCGTCACCGGCGTGGACGCGTCCGCCGAGATGCTGCAGGTGGCGGAGCGCCGCGCGGCGGAGGCCGGCGTGCCGCTGCGGTCCGGCGGCCGCGCCGGGGTGACGTTCCTCCGCGGCGATGCCCATGGACTCGCCTTTCCTGACCGCAGCTTCGACGCGGTGGTCTGCCTGCGCGTGCTGATGCACACGCCGGACTGGCGCGCCTCGCTGCGCGAACTGTGCCGCGTGTCCGCCGGACGGGTGGTGTTCGACTATCCGTCGCTGTGGAGCGCCGCGGCGCTGCAGGCGCTGACCCGGCGGCTGGCGCATGCCGTCAATCCGTCCGTCGAGGCGTATCGCGTGTTCGCGCCGCGCGCGATCGTCCGCGCGCTTGCCGGCGAAGGGTTCGCGGTGCGCGGCGAGCACCGGCAGTTCGTGCTGCCGATCGCGCTGCACAAGCGGATCAACTCCGAGGCGTGGACGCGGCGCGTCGAAGCGGCGCTGGCGCATGCCGGCCTGATGCGCCGGTTCGGGTCGCCCGTCACCATCGTGGCCGAGCGGTGCGCGTCCTAGTCACCGGCGCGACCGGTTTCACGGGCGGCCACCTCGTCCGGGCGCTGCGCGCGCGCGGTCACGACGTGTCCGCCATGGTGCGATCGGCGCATGGCGCCGCGCTCCTGCGCGAGGATGGCATCCGCACGGTCGCCGGCGATCTGGGACGTCCCGAGACGCTGCCGGACGCGGTCCGCAGCGGCTTCGACGTCATTTACAACATCGCGGCCCTCTACCGCGAGGCGGGCTTGCGCGACAGCGTCTACCATCAGGTCAATGCGGTCGGCGTGGGCCAGTTGATCGAAGCGGCCGCGGCCGCGGGCGTTCGCCGCGTCGTCCATTGCAGTACGGTCGGCGTGCACGGCGACGTCGAGCATCCGCCGGCGAACGAAGACGCGCCGCTGCGGCCCGGGGACGTCTATCAGGCTTCGAAAGTGGAAGGGGAGCGGATCGCGCGCGAGGCCGGCGCGCGCACCGGCGTGGAAGTGGTGATCGCCCGTCCCAGCGGAATCTACGGCCCGGGGGATCGCCGTTTGCTGAAGCTGTTCCGCGGGGTGGCGCGCCAGAAGTTCTTCTTTCTCGGGGACGCCAGGATCTTCTATCACCTCACCTACATCAGCGATCTCGTCGAGGGCTTCCGGCTGTGCGCCGAGGTCCCGGCGGCGGCCGGGCGCACCTACATCCTGGCCGGCGGCGAGATCCCGCTGCTCACGGATCTCACCGCGATGATCGCCGAAGAAGCGCACGTGCCGCCGCCGACGCGGCACCTGCCGGTGAAGCCGTTCTACCTGGCCGGCGCGTTCTGCGAGCTGATCTGCGCGCCGTTCGGGATCGAGCCGCCCATTTACCGCCGCCGGGTCGATTTCTTCACCAAGAGCCGCGCGTTCGACATCACGCGCGCGCGCACCGAACTCGGATTCGAGCCGCGGGTGGACCTCCGGCAAGGCATCCGGCGAACGCTCGTCTGGTACAAACAGCAGGGCTGGCTGTAATCGCATCGCTGATCCCCCGGGTCGTTCGCTAGCGATTCGTGTCTGTGCATTGCCAGAATCCCGGGGAGAGGCGGTCTCCTCCCGGGCACGGCCGGCGGGAGATGAGAATCGCTTCGCTCCGGTGTTCGTCCACCAGCCGCGCGTAGGCCTTGATGCGCGGGATCTCGGTGGCGGTGACGATGATCCGCTCGCGGGTCATGAAGGTGACGTAGTACGCGGTCCAGTAGTCCGCAGCGCCATAGCGGATGCCGCGCGCCTCGAGGGCGCGGACGAGTTCCCGTTTCAGCGCCACGGGCGGCTGCGTGAGGTACTCGTTCAGCAGGCGCACGTGCGCAACCGCGGCGAGGGCAAATACTGCGATACAGCCCGCCGCCCAGATGGCGGTGAGCGCCCGCGCGCGCTCGACCTGCAGGTATCTCGCCGCGAGCCCGGCGGCGCCGAGCACCGAGAGCAGCTCGTAGCGCATCGTGTAGAAGTCCACGGCGCCGCAGCGTCCGACGACGTATCCAGTCAGGGACAGCGCGGAGACGATGATGAGGTACCGCGGGAACCGGGGGTCAGGTCTGGAATCGGGCGCGTCCCCGGTGCCAGGTCTGTGAACAGGCGTGTCCCCGGTGCCAGGTCTCTGAACCGTCGCCGCTCGGGGGTCAGGTCTCTGAACCGCCTCATGTTCGGGGCCAGGTCTCTGAACCGCCCCCTGGGGGCCAGGTCTCTGAGCTGTCCCGTCGTCGAGGCCAGGTCTGGAAAACGGCGCGCCGGGGGCCTGACCCCGGAACGGCCGGTCTGCAGACCTGGCACCCGGCAGTGGGCGCTTTACAGACCTGGCACCCGGTAGGTGCCGCTTTACAGACCTGACCCCCAGGTCGAGCAGCGGCAGGGCGAGCATGGGGAGGAGCAGCCAGGCGCTGCCGGGCAGGCCCTGGCGGACGCCGCTTTCGATGCCGAAGTCGGTCAACGGCTGCGGCTCGAGGCCGAACAGCTCCGGCCAGTGGACCGTGAGGATGCGTCCGGCGCCGACGACCATCGCGGGCACGTCCGAGCAGAGGCGCTCGGCCACCTGCAGCAGGTTGTTGCCGGCGAGGCGCGAGTGGAGATCCGCGACGGACGTGCCGGGGCCGGCGGCGGACGAGAACTGCCGCAGACCGAGGAACGCCAGCCACACGGCCGTCGCCGTGGCGAACGCGACCGCATATCGCGTCAGCGCGGACGGCGTGAACAGCCGCCGCTCCGCGGCATCCAGGATCAGCAGGGCGACCGCGCCATAGATCGTGAACTCGCGGTTCAGGAAGCCGACGCCGAGCACCAGACCCATCCACAGCGGACGGCGACGCAGCGTCCACAGCAGCAGCACGCACAGCGCCGGCTCGACGTTGCCGCCGTTCGCCGTCAGGAAGTGCGCGGCCGTGATCGGCGGCGCGAGCACGAAGAACAGCGCCGCGAACGCGGCCTGGTGAGCCGCAAGCCCGGCGTCACGCGTCAGGCCGCGCAGCAGCAGCCAGACGATGGCCACGTTGATCGCGAGCAGCGGCAGCTTCAGCGCGGCGACACTCGCGCCGGCGATCGCCATCAGCGGCGCGGCCAGCCAGGCCTCCACCGCGAGCATGTAGGTTTGCCCGTACCAGAAAACGGGAAACGCCCGCGCTTCGGCGAGATGCTTCGCCATCAGCCCGGTGATCGCCTGGTCGGAATCGAAGTGTGCCGCCGGCCACGCCACGAACACCGCGGAACGGCAGACGACGATCGCCGCCAGCAGCAGGAACCACGGCGTCGCCCGTCTCAGCGGCACGCGTACACACCCGGGATGAGGATCGTCCCGCCGTCGCAGGGGATGCGCGAGAGGCGCACCGCGTCGCCGCGATGCTCGTTCACAATCTGCTCGTACGTGCTGATCCGCATCACGTCGCTCGACGCGAGCACGATCCGCTCCCCGGTCGCGAACGTCACGTAGTACGCGAGCCAGTAATCAGCCATTCCATACCGTATGCCGCGCGATTCGAGGACGGCGATCAACGGCTGCTTCGCCGGCGTTGGCGCGCCGCGAACGTACTCCGCGGCGAGCCGCGCGTGCGGAGCGGCGACGACGAGCAGCCACGCGGCGAGCGCGACATGCCAGGCGGCGCGGACGAGAGCAGGTGGACGGGACGCCAGGAACCACGCGAACAGCCCCGCGAGCCCGAGCGGCGACAGCAGTACGTACCGCATGCCGTGAAATCCCACCGCGCCGCAGCGTCCGGGCACGTAGCCGCCGGCAGAGAGGATTCCGACCAGAATCAGGAAGACGGCGAAGGGCGGCGCGAGCCGTCCGCGAGCGAAGCCGAGAGCGATGCCGCCGGCGGCGAGCACCACCACGATTGCCGGGATCCACGACGTCCCCGCCGCTCCCTGCCAGACTCGGCTCTCGATGCCGAAGTCTGCCAGCGGGTAACGGGCGGTGCCGAGGAGCGCGGGCCAATGAACGGCGAACAGCTGCGCGACGCCGGACGCCGCGGTCGATGGCGAGAGGCACGTCCGCGCGGCGAGCTCGAGGACGTTGTTCGACTTGAGCAGTTCGACGGACGTGCCCGGCCCCGTGCCGCTCGACAACGGCCGCAACATCTGTACTGCCAGCCACACCCCGGCCGCGGCCGCCACCATGGCACTCGCGGTTGAGGAAGCCGATGCCGAACACGAGCCCGCACCACAACGGGCGGCGCCGCGCCACCCAGAGCAGGACGACGTAGAGGAGCGGCTCGAGGCTGCCGCCGCTCGAATCGAGCAGAACCGCGGTGATTCCCGGCGAGGGGATGAGGAACGGCAGCGCGATCGCCGCATTCATCGCGAGCAGCGGCAGCGTCAGCACTGCGGCCGAGACGCCGAACAGCGCGAACAGCGGCGCCGCCAGCCAGGCCTCCACGCCGAGCATGTAGATCTGTCCGTGGAGGAACGCGGGCAGCGCGCGCCCTTCGGCGAGATGCTTCGCCATCAGGCCGACGATCGCCTGATCCGAGTCGAAGTAGACCTCAGGCTCGAGCAGGAAAACCGCGGATCGCAGCGCGACGAGCGCGACGGCGATCGCAGGGAGGATCCAGCGGCGCATCCGGGTGCCTTATCATATAGCTCCACATGCCGGAGATTCCGCGCGCGCAGGACGAGCTGTTCGGCGGCGGCCGATCGGCGCGCGAGAAGTATTCCGCGCTCGTCGTCGGCCGTCCAGGATGGAGCGCGCTGCTGCACTACGAGCTGGTGCAGTTGTGGTCGCAGCACGTGCCCGGCGCGCTCGGACTCGCGCTGCGCCAGCGGCTGTACCCGACGCTGCTCGGCGCCTGCGGGCGCAACGTCATCTTCGGGCAGAATGTGACCATCCGCCATCCACACAAGGTCCGCATCGGCGACAACGTGGTGATCGACGACAACTGCCTGGTTGACGCGAAGGGGGAGGCCAACGGCGGCATCACCATCGGCAGCGGCG
>DASSPH010000042.1 GCA_035699745.1 Vicinamibacterales bacterium | reverse complement strand
TATCGAGGCACGGCGTTCGGGGCGGCGGATCGCGGCCGCTACTTCTTCGCGGATTTCATCACCGGCCGGGTGTCTCGCTCGCGCTGGCGATCGATCCGGCGACGGGCGACGCGTCGGGCGTGGATCAGCTCCAGGTCTGGGGCGCTGCCGTTCGCCGGCGGGGTACAATAGGAGTTCCCCTCTGGGCCGGAGTGGTGAAACTGGCAGACGCGCGGGACTCAAAATCCCGTGACCGCAAGGTCGTGTGGGTTCGATTCCCACCTCCGGCACCAACTTTCTGCAACCGATCTGAAACCGGATCAGTCGTTTCTACCGGTTCTCTACCCTGGCGTTCATTCACCGGCGGGCCGCCTGCCTTACAATGCGCCCAGATCACGGAGAAAGCCGCATTGCAGGACCTCATCGAAGAGCTCATTCGGTGGCTCGGGTATGTAGCGTTGAAGCTCCTGACACTCGGACGCTACCGCCGTGACCCGTCGGACAGCCTCGCGGAAGGCGCGGTCGGCTTCGGCGTCGTTGTCGCGATAGCAGTCCTGATCTACTCGGTCCAGGCCTCCACATAGCGGGTCCACGGCAAGGCGCTGCTTGTTCTTCGCGTTCAGCGTCGCAGCCGCCTGGCGGTGCCCGCGGCGGAGACGAACGCTCCAGCGCCGCCGCGAGACGACGTGCTCCCGAATGGCAAGCAGCGTCACGCGCAGAAGGTCTGCGACGGCTGAGGCGTTGTAGTATTCGCGCATGTACCGAGTCGCGCCGGCCACCAGGCTCATCGTCTTTGGCGGGCTCGCCGTGCTGGCGGTCGCGTGGGCTGCAGCGACGCTGTCGCTGCGCCAGGTCAGTGCTGCCCGATACGTCTGGATCGCGACTGGTGTCTCGGCGTTGCTTCTCGCGGTCGTCGTCCGACGGCGGCTGGCGGCGCGCGCGTCCGAGTACATCCAGATCGCTGACGACGCGATCACGGCGTCGGGCCCGGCGGGATTCCGGACGCTGCCCTGGGCGAGCATTGCACTGCTGACAGTCACGCGCGGAGGCGCGCTCGAGCTGTCCGACGCGAGCCGCACGCACCCAATCGTCGTCAGCCGGCGGTTCGAACCGTTTCCGGCGCTCGTTGCCGACGTGGTCGGGCATCTCGCTGCGGCGTACGCGCATCGGAAGCGCGGCGCGCGTACCCCGCCGGCGCCTGACGCGCTCACGTTCGGCTCGTCAGTCGCACCGGAAGTGCTCCAGGTGCTCGGCTCGCTGACCTGGACGGCAGCGATCGCGTGGTTGAGCCCGCTGGAGTTCCTTCTTGGTCTCGCCCGTAGGCCGCTCGCCGTGTCGTGGCTGGACCCGCTGGCCTTCGTGCTCGGTCTGGCGTGGATACCGCTCGCGCTGTGGGGTCTCGCGCGCGCGCCGTATGCCGTCACGGTGCGGCCCGCCGCGCTGACGCTCGCGACACTGGCCGGGACGCGCGAGATCCCGATCGCCTGTATTGCGGCGGTGGAACTCCTGTCAGACGACCGCGGCCGGCCGGCGATCGTGATCGCGGACACGAGCGGCGAGCGCACCGCGTTCGTGATCTCCAGACTCACCGAGCGGCCGCTCGAGCTTTACGACGTGTTGCGGCGCCTCCACGAGGGTCCCGCGGCAGCGGCAGCGGCCGGCGTCATGGGGATGCGCCTCGAGCCGGTCCGGGGAGCGGCGTTCATCGCGGCGTGCGCCGTCGTCGGGCTGGCCGTGGCGAGCATCCCGATCTTCAATGGCGGCGTGCTGCGGTTCGCCGCCGCGCACGGCTATGCGCGCGCCGCGAAGGCCGTCCTGCGGCTCGGGAGTCCCGTCGATTATCGCGGCACGACACAGATGACGCCGCTCTGCCTCGCCTCACGGGATGGACATCTGCCGATTGTGAGGCTGCTGCTGGCGCACGGCGCCGATCCTGCGGGACAGTGCCGCGACGCGGAGTTCACCCCCCTCCACGTGGCCACCCAGAATGGCCACGGTGATATCGTTCGCGCGCTGCTCGACCGGGGCGTGTCGCCCGATGTTGCCAACCGGTATGGCCGGACGGCGTTGTCGCACCTCGCCTGGATGAATCGTCCGACGGCCGTCGACATGGCCGCCCTGCTGCTCGACCGCGGTGCGTCGATCGACCTCGCCGACAACGAGGGTTTTGCACCGATCCACTGGGCAGTCATGGGTAAGAGCCTGCCGATGATTCGCTCCCTGGTCGCGCGCGGCGCGAGGCTCGACGCCAGAACGACGGAGGGGTCGACGGCATCGATGGATGCGGTCAGGCGCGGCTGCGTCGAGTGCCTGCGGCTGCTCCTCCAGGGCGGCGCTGATGTGAACGCGCGCAGCGCGACCGGCCAGACGCTGCTGCGCAGAGCCGCGTTCGACGGAAATCCCGACATCATTGCAATGCTGCTCGAGGCCGGCGCCCGGCCGAATGTCGCTGCGAGCGACGGTTACGACGCGCTGCAGACTGCGGTCTGGAACGGCCACAAGGAGGCGGTCGCAATGATGCTCGCCCATGGAGCCGATATCAACGCCGTGACCGAGAAGGGCACAGCGCTGTATGCAGCGGTGCAGCGCAAACAGCCGGAGATCCTGGCGCTGCTGCTCGATCGAGGGGCGCGTTGGGATCTCGGGTACCACGACCTCACACCGCTGCAGCGTGCCGCGCGCGGTGGAGAGACAGCCATGGTCCGCATGATGCTCGATCGCGGAGCCGATCCGAACGCGTCAACCGCGACGCAACCGCCTCCGATCGTCCTGGCTGCCGACGAAGGCCACCTTGCGGTCGTGACCCTGCTCGTGGACCGCGGCGCGGATGTTCGCGTTCGGTGGAAGGACTGGACTCCGATGCGCGCCGCGCAGGCGAAAGGACGAGGGCCCGTCGTCGAGTACCTCCGCGCGCGCGGCAGCCAGTAGTCATCCGCATCGGCGGTCGCCGATATCTTCACGGATGGAATGCAGAGCCTGTGGTCAGCAGAATCACAATGCGCGGTCGCGCCGCAAAGCGCACCGCGCCGAGCACGTCGGCAATTGCCGCGACTTGCATTTCAGAAGGGCGTTGTGCCTGCCTGGCGCAGGTGCCTGTCAGCGCGCCCTGGCACGCTGACGCACGAGTTCCTCTACCAGCGCCGCCACCTTCTGTTTGATCGCGGCGTCCGCTTTCTCGAAGTCCTGGCTCGGGGAGGGAACGTCGTCCCAGTTCAGCGTTCTGCCGCGCGGCGCCGGATACCCGGAAAGGTCGCACCCGAGCGACACGACCACGTCCGCCGCGGCCACTTGCGCGGCGGTCGCGCGCGTCGGTTTGCTGATCGGAACGGTGTAGCCGTTCTTCTTCAGATGCGCCGATACGGCCGGCGCGACCGCAGGATCGGGCTCCGTGCCTGCGGACGTCACGACGACGTTCAGGCCGCGTTCCTTCGCGGCACGCTGGAAGTAAGCGGACGCCAGGACGCTCTTGGCGGCCCCGTGCGGACACATGAACAGCACCGCCGGGGGCTTCGGCGATGGCGACTGTGCCTGCGATAGCGCGGACACGGCCGAACCCGCGGCACAGAGTCCCACCGCCAGCACGACCGCGATTGCCCGATGCATGATCTTCACGTTCCCTCCCGCCTGCGCTTTCGCCCGGTTGGCCGATCGTAGTTGTCGAGGCTCACCAGCGTCAACGGCGGAACGCTCCGCCAGCCCCTCACAACGGCAGATCGGATCGAAACGCCACTTCACTCGCGGCCATGGCGCCCTGCGACAATCCCCCTAAGAACCAGTCCCGTGGGTCGGATCGTGCTCGCGGCTACTCCGTGCGAAGGACCTCGAGGGGATCGGTGTGCGCCGCGCGCCGCGCCGGCAGGAAGCTCGCCAGCCCGGTAATCACGACCAGCAGCAGCGCGACGGACAGCAGGGTCGGAACGTCGGTCGGACGGATCCGCACCAGAACGCCGCGAAGCGCGGTGGCCGCCAGCAGCGCGCCGCCGAGGCCAAGCGTCAGACCGACACCGAGATGCACGAGAGCACGCCGCAGCACGAGCGACCACGCCTGGAACGGTCGTGCGCCGAGCGCCATGCGGATGCCGATTTCCTGCGCGCGCCGGGCGGCGTTGTACGCGGTCAGCGCGTACATGCCGAGCGCGCTGAGAAACACGGCCACGACGGCGAAGGCGGTCAACAGCGTGCTGGTCGCCCGCTGCATCCAGCGGGACTTCTCCGACAGCCGCTCGAGCGTCTGCAAGCCGTACACGGGCAGATTGGGGTCGAGCGTGCGGACGGCCTCGCGCAGGGCCGGCGCGAACACGGCCGGGTTTCCGCGCACGAGGACGGACGCGCGCAGCCCCGGGTCGATCCCGTGCGGAACATACGCCACCGGCTCCTCGTCGCGAGCCACACTCTGGCGGACCGGGGGCACGACGCCGACGACGGTCAAGAGCGGCGGCGGAGCGCCGGGAGCGGCGGCATCCGCCAACCGGATCTGCCGCCCGATCGGATCGCCGCCGGGGAAGAACGCGCTGACAAACGGGTCATTGACCAGCACGGAGTGAGGCGAAGAAGACGCGTCCAGCCGGTCCCACTCCGTACCGCGACGGAGCTTCAGCCCCAGGACGTCGAAATACCGCGCTCCGATGCCGACGACGCGCGTCGTGCGCCGGCGCTCGTTGTCCTGCGCCTGCTGACCGCCGGTGAGAACGGTTCTGGACGGGGATCCGACAAACGGGGCGGCGCTCGACAGCGCCGCCGCCTCGGCCCCTGCCAGCGATCCAAGACGTTCGTCGAGCTGCCGGTAGAGCAACTGCCGCTTCTCGAGCGACCCGTAACTGTCTTCGGGCAGCGCCAGGCGCATCTCCCACACGTTGGGAAGGTCGATCGCCGAGTCGGCGCGCTGCAGCACGCGCGCGCTCTGCGTCAACAGCGCCGCCGAATTCAGCAGGATCACCGTGACGGCCAGCTGGCCGACGAGGAGCCCGCCCATCAGGCGGTTGGCGCGCGGCGTCGTGCCTCGCCCCGCCTGGTTCAATACCGAGGTCAGGTCGGTGCGTGCCAGGTGAGCGGCCGGCAGCAGCCCGAAGGCAATGCCGGCGCCGACACTGAAGCACGCCAGCCAGGCGAACAACCGTGCGTCGAGCGTGAATCTGATCCAGTACGGCAGGTTGAAGTCACGCGTTTCGTTCGCGAACCACGACACCCCGAACGAGGCGGCACCAAGGCCGATCAGACCGGCCATCGCGCCCATCAGGGCGCTTTCGATGAGCAGCTGGCGCACGATCCGCGCGCGGCTCGCGCCGAGCGCCAGCCGCAGCGAGACGTCCCGCGCGCGCGCCATCGAACGCACGAGCAGGAGGTTCGCGGCGTGCGAGCATGCGATCACCACGACCAGCAGCGCCGCCGCCATGATCATCAACGGCGCCGGCTCGGTCATGCTGCCGACGAATCCCTCGTTGAGCGGGACGACCGCCACACGGCGCCAGTGATTGCGCTCGTTCAGCGGCGCCGCAATCGCGGTGAACTCGGCGCTGGCCTGCTGGACGGTGACCCCTTCGGCCAGCCTCGCGATCACGCTGACAGGACGCGCCGCCGCGGATGGCGCGTGCGCCGCCGGCATTGCCGCGAGCGGCAGCCAGAGGTCGGAACTGACCGGAAACCTGAACCCCGGCGGCATCACGCCGACGACGGTCACGGGCGCGCCATTGAGATGCAGCGTCCTGCCGACCGCTCCCCTGTCGCCGCCGTAGCGATCGGTCCAGATCGCATGGCTGATGATGGCGACCGCAGGCGCACCGGCGCGGTCGTCGCCCTCCACGAAGTCACGCCCGAGGATCGGCTGGATCCCGAGCAGTCCGAACGTGCTGTGACTCACGAACGTGCCAGCCACCTGATCGGTGGCCTGGACGTCGTCGCGAAGGTTGATTGGCGCGCCGGCATGCGCGGCGACGGCGGTCGCGGAACGCGCCGACCGCCACCGGTCGAACAGCGCGTAGGTCGTGTCGCCGCCGTCGACGCCGACGTCCACGAGCGCCGCTGGACGGTCGAAGGGAAGCGCACGGAGGTTCAAACCGTACATGACGGTCATGATGGTCGTGCTGACGCCGAGCCCGAGCGCCAGCGCGACGACCGCCGCGGTGGTGAGCCACCGGTCCTGGACGATCTGACGTACGCCATGCTTCAAGTCCTGCAGCAGAGCATCAGCCGGCATGATCGCGCTCCATTCCGTTTCGGATCCCCCGGCACGGGCTTGCGTGCGCCGCGTCGGGTGCCGATATGCGGCGAAGTCTACAGCACCGCGCCCGGCAGGTACCCGAAGGAGCGAAAGGGTCTAGAATGCGGGCATTACTCAACACCCCGCCAGCGTCACGGCGCTACTTCTCAAATGGGGGCAAGGCGACCAGAGCGCACGCGACCGCCTGATCCCGCTGGTTCATCAGGAGCTCTACCGGATCGCGCGACGCTGCATGGCCGGGGAACGCGCCGGGCACAGTCTGCAGGCGACGGCGCTCGTCAACGAAGCGTATCTCCGCCTGGTCGACGGAAAAGTGGTCGCGTGGCAGGACCGCGCGCATTTCCTCGCCGTCTCGGCCCGCGTGATGCGCCGCATTCTCGTCGACCATGCCCGCGCGAGGCACGCCCACAAACGCGGCGGCGAGGCCGCGCGCGTCACCTTCGACGAAGCGCTGGTCGTGACCGACGAACCGAACCAGAACTTCGTCGCGCTGGATGACGCGCTCGAGGCGCTCGACCGGTTCGACGAGCGCAAGAGCCGCGTCGTCGAGCTGCGGTTCTTCGGCGGGCTGAGCGTCGAAGAAACCGCGGCCGTCCTGAACGTGTCGAGCGACACCGTGATGCGCGACTGGCGCCTGGCGAAAGCGTGGCTGCAACGGGAAATGCGCGGGGATTGCCCGTGAGCCAATGACCCCCGAACGGTGGCGGCGGATCGAGGAGCTGTATCACGGCGCGTACGTCCGGCCGGCCGCCGATCGCGCCGCGTTCCTCGATGCGGCGTGCCGCGGCGACGACGGCTTGCGGCGCGAGGTCGAGGCCCTGCTGAACGAATCGCTGGAGGGCGGGTTTCTCTCCCGCACCGCGCCCGACGTGGCGGCGGCGCTCGCCGTTGCCGTGCCGCCCGATCTGACCGGCCGATCGCTCGGCGGTTATCGCCTCGGCGCGCTGCTCGGCGCCGGCGGCATGGGAGAAGTCTACCGCGCGCGCGACGCCAGGCTGGGACGCGACGTCGCCATCAAGATCCTGCCGCCCGCGTTCACCCGGCGTCCCGATCGCCTCGCCCGCTTCGAGCGCGAGGCGCGCATGCTCGCCGCGGTGAACCACGCCAACATCTGCGCGATCTACGGGGTCGAAGAAGTCGACGGCATACCGTTGCTGATCCTCGAGCTCGTCGAGGGTGAGACCCTCGCCGGCCGCATCGAGGACCGGCGGCGCGCGGGCGGCGGCGGGCTGCCGCTGCCGGATGCGCTCAGGATTGCGCGGCAGATCGCCGATGCTCTCGAAGTCGCCCACGACAAGGGCATCGTCCACCGCGACCTGAAGCCGGCAAACATCAAGATCACGCCGGACGGCGTCGTGAAGGTCCTCGACTTCGGCCTTGCGAAGATGGTGAGCGCCGACGGTTCCGCGCCGGACCTCACCCGTGCCTCCACGGTGACGCAAGGTGAGAGAGTCGGCGGCGCCGTGATCGGCACCGCCGCCTACATGAGTCCGGAGCAGGCGCGCGGCCACGCCGTGGACAAGCGCACCGACATCTGGGCGTTCGGATGCGTGCTCTACGAGATGCTGACCGGCCGCGGCACGTTTGCCGGCGACACCGCCTCGGATTCGATCGCCAGGATCCTCGAACGCGAGCCGGCGTGGTCGGCGCTGCCCGCCTCGACGCCGGCGTCGATCCGGCGGCTGCTGGTCCGCTGCCTCGCCAAGGATCCACGGCAGCGCTTGCGGGATATCGGCGACGCGAGGATCGAGATCGATGCCATCGACGACGCGCTGCCGGGCGCCGTCGCCGCGCCGGAGCCCGCCGCCGGACGCCGCGCCAGGGTCTGGCTGCCCTGGGCGGCGCTCGCGCTGCTCGCGGCCGTGGCGGCAGCGCGGGAAGGACTCCGGCCGGCCGCGTTCGAGAACCCGCTCCCGTCGGAAGGCTTCAAAGCATTGACCGACTGGCCCGGCTCCGAGTGGGGCGCCGAGATCTCTCCGGATGGAAAGGCCGTCGCCTTCCTCTCCGATCGCGACGGCGAGCTCGATCTGTATTCCGGTCTGGTGGCCACCGGTGTTTTCAAGAACCTCACCGACGGCGTCAAGCCGCTGGTCAATCCCGTCGGCGCGCTGCGCTGGACCGGATTCTTCCCGGACTCGGCGAGGCTCTGGTTCAGCATCGAGGCAAGGCAGAAACTGGAAATGCCGTGGTCGGGGGGAACGCCTCGCGCGTTTCTCACCGACGGCGATCACACGCCGGCCTGGTCGACGGACGACCGTCTGATCTATTTCAACAACCTGGCCGGCGACTATCTGTGGACGGCGGACGGCGCCGGCCGCAACGCGCGCCGGATCGATATCGACTGGCCCGCCACGCCGGGCCGGGAGCCGGCCGAGGCGTTCCACAATCACAACATGGTCTGGGCGCCTGACGACGCGTGGATCTATTTCGCGCACGGGATCATCCGCGACGTGAACCGCCCGTACGAGATGGACGTCTGGCGGGTCCGCCCCTCCGGCGGATCGCCGGAGCAGCTGACCTTCCTGAACACGACCTTGACGTATCTCGCGATGCTCGATCGCGACACGCTGGTGTTCGTCGCGCCTGACGAGAAGGGGTTCGGCTCGTGGCTCTGGTCGCTCGACGTCGGCGGGCTGCGCACCTCAGGACGGTTGTGGGGCGCCGGGCGCGTGCTGCCGAGACGGATTCCCACCGGCATCCAGCAGTACAGCTCGGTGTCCGCGAGCCGCAACCACGGGCCGGTCGTCGCGACGCAGGCGAACCCGACCGCAAGGCTCTGGAGCGTGGCGATCCGCGCCGACAGGCCGCCCACGGAGGAGGAAGTGGTCCCCGTCCCGCTCCCGACGGAGCGAGCGCTCGCCCCGCGCTACGCGCGAGGGACCGAGTCGCCGCTGTTGTTCTTCCTGTCGGCGCGCGGAACAGGAGATCGCGTCTGGCGGTTCGACACGACCGCCGTGGAGATCACCAACGCCGCGGACGAGCACGTGATCGAAACGCCCGCGCCCTCGCCGGACGGCCGCCGCGTGGCGGTGGTCGTCAGAGATTCAGGCAGGAAGCGGCTGGCGGTCATGAACCAGGACGGCCAGGGCTCGCAGATCCTGGCGGCGTCGCTCGAGATACTCGGCACGCCGGACTGGTCGCCTGACGGGCGCTGGATCGCAGCCGGCGCGCGCGACGCGGGCGGGATGGGCCTCTTCGCGATCCCCGTCGACGGAGGACCACCCCGCCGTCTGGTGTCCGGTGTCGCCACCGATCCCGTCTGGGCACCCGACGGGCACTTCATCATTTACGCCGGCCTGTTCTCCGGCGGGACCACGACCGCGCGGCAAGCGGGCGCGCCGCTCAAGGCCGTGCGGCAGGACGGCACGAAGTACGATCTGCCGCTGGTGACCTGGCCGACCGGAGCGCGCGAAGATCTCCGGGCGGCCCCGGACGGCTATCGCTTCCTCGACCAGACGCATCTCGTCTACCGGCCGCGGCCCGAGTCGCTGGATTTCTGGCTGTTCGATCTCGTCACCGGCGAGCAGCGTCAGATCACGCGGCTCAGCAACAAGGGCAACGTGCGCGGCTTCGACATTTCCCCCGGCGGCACGCGCATCGTCTTCGATCGCATCCGTCAGAACTCCAACATCGTCCTGATCGACCCGCGGGGAAAATAGCGCCAGCCCGCCGCTTCACCGCCGGACGAGTTGCACGTCGAAGCGCGTGTCGCCGCGAACCGTCGCGTGAATCCGGCCGTATGAATCCAGCAGCTCCCCGGTCGGATCGAAGATGTCGTAGCCGGCTTTCGTCACGAACAGCGGGTGGACGCCGTTCTGGCTCCATTCGAAGCGGTATGCGCCAGCGGCGTTCGTGTACACGAACGTATGACCGACCGGGCTTCCGCACGAGTCGCAATACAGTTCCACCCCTTCGACGGGCACCTGCCCTGCCGCGGTCATTTCGAAAACCACACCGGACAGGACATAGCTCGCGATCCGTTCGAGGCGGATATCGAGCTCGGTGTCGCCGCTCATCGTGACGGCTCCCGTCGCGACGATGTAGCCGGCCTTCGTCACCGAGACGGAGCGGCTGATCGCCGTGAGCCCGTCGATGCTGTACCGTCCGTCCTGGTCACTTACCGAGGTCCGTCCCGACACCATCTCGATCACCCGCGCGCCCTGTACCGGCGCGGAGCCGGCTGAGGTCATTTCGGAGACGGCGCCGGACAACACGTACGTCACGGCCGGGGGCGGCGGCGGCGGCGGCGGAGGGAGTGCGGTCGGAAGCGAAGGTCCACCCCCGCACGCGGCCAGCAGGACTGCGACGCTCGAGAGAGCACAGAGGCGCTGGATCGTCTTGAATGTGCCGTTCATGTCCATTCCCTCTCACAGCTTTCGCAGGTATGCGAGCAGCGCCTTGACTTCTTCAGGCCGCGGGCGGCGATCGAAATTCAGGCCGTCGGTCGTCGCGATCGGCGGGATGACGCTGCCCGGGCCCGGAACGAAGTTGGCTTCCGCGCGCAGGAAGAGCGCGATGTAGTGATCGACGACTTCCTCGAGGGTCGCGGCGCTGTTGTTGTGGAAGTAGGGAGCGGTCCTGCTGATGCCCCGAAGGCCCGGCACGTCGAATTTCTCCCAGTCGTCCCGCGGCGCGGGGCCGCCGACGAAGCCGGTCAGCAACGCCCGGCCGGGATCGGACGTCGTCCGGCGCACGAGGGTCCCGGCGGGCAGCACGCCGCTCGGCGTCGCAGTTGCGGCCGACAACGCGATTTCATACGTGCGCGCGTTGCGGGCAAGCTGCGGCCGGCACGCGTCGAACACGAAGCGGGCGGCGGCGTCGACGGGACGCGGACACTGGCTCAGGATGGCGTGATAGCGAATCACCGGCGCCGGAGGGTTGTTGGGCGTCGCCTGCGGGGTCGATTGTCCGGGACCGCCGTGGCACTGGGCGCAGGCGCGCTCGAATACGACCTTGCCTTCCCGTTCGAGCGGATCGAGATGGCGATCGGAATCCAGCAGCGGCTCCGTCCCCTCGCGCGCCGCGTCCGCCAGCGCGCGGACGCGCTCGTTGGTGAACAGCACGCGCTGAAACGACGCCAGGTCGTCGAGCAGCTGCTGCGGAGGCGCGACCTGAACCTGGGCGTGGCCGATCAACGCCGCCGCCGCCTGTTCCTGCAGGCTGCCGAAACGCGCGTCCAGCTGGTAGCCGCCGGCGTTGTTCGGCCCGCGCGGCCACAGGATCCCGCCGTCCGGTCCCGTCAGGGCGACGTCGTTCACCGTCGGAACGCTGCGCCACACGTCGACTTCCGTTTCTGACGACGGTTGATTGGTCGCCGGATCGATCAGCCTGATGTTGGGCGGGAGCGGGAACGTGATTCGGACCAGACCGTTCTGGCGGAGGTTGCTGAAGTCGGAGGCGCTGTCGCCATTGGTCCGGAAGTCATCGGCATCGATCGGCCGGAACAGCGGATCGTCGGCGGCCGGATCCCACTGGCGCCGCCGCTGCAGAAGCTGAAACCTCGCCTCGACGCCGTCCGGCGACAGCTGAAAACTGTCCGCCGGCATGTGACAGTCGGCGCAGGCGCGCCCGTTGGCGCCGAGGCCGTCGAGTTGCCGGTCGAAGAACGCGCGGAAGCCCCGGGCGGCCGCGTCACACGGCTCACCGCCGCAGCGATCGGCCTGGACGGGCGACCCCGCGCCCGTGTGGTCGATCGACGCCGGAGACGTCACCTCGGCGGTGCTGGCCTTCATCAGCAAGGTCGAGAACGTCATGAGGCCGGCGGCGACCAGCCATGATGATGTCTTCACAGATGCCCTCCGATCTGTGAAGCGGAAAGACGCGGACGAAACTTGAACGGGCGGGCGCGGAGCCTGAAGACTGCGATCCAGGCTCCGCGGTCTCGACGATCGGCGGCTACCTGAGAAGCTTCATGTACGCCACGATGTCGGATTGATCCTCGGGCGTGAGCACGATCGCTCCTCCGGTGACCACGTTGAAGAACAGCGCGTAGTGCGCCGCGACGTCCTCGAGGGTCTTCGCGCTGTTGTCGTGGAAGTACGGCGCCGTGTGCCTGATGCCGCGCAGCGGTGAAATCTTGAACGCATTCACCTGATCCAGGAGGGGCACGGGCGCTTCGAGCTGGCCGGTGATCATCGCGCGCCCGAGATCCGGGCTCTGGATGATCGCCTCCTGTGCCGTGCCCTTGTTGAACACGAACGTGTGCACCGGGTTCTGCGCCGCGTTGAACTCGGAGACGCCCACGCTGATGAACCGCTGGCCGGCAGGAATGGGCAGCCCGATGAAATCCTTGGCGAATTCGTTGGTCTTGTTCAGCAGCGGCCCGCTGTGGCAGTGCGAACACAGTCCCGGTTTCAGGCCAGCCGACGGATCCGGCGGCACGTCCTCGAAGAAGCGGCGGCCGCGTTTCTCCGAGACCGTATTCCCCGCTGGAAGTCCCGGAGCCGGCCCCGCCTCCAGCGCAAAGCGCCGTACCTCCGGCGACGTGAAGAAGGCGTTCGTCTTCTGGAACTCCGCAATCGCGTGCAGGGATGCAAACGATGGCGTCACGCCCTGCGCGTGATCCTGAATCGCGCCGGCCGCCTGCGACTCGAGATTGGGCTGACGTCCATCAAGCATGATCTGCTCGTCGAGCGCCGGGGAATTCAGCGTCGTCGCGATGGCGCGCCGGACGGTCACGGTGCGCGCGTCGGGATCGTCGAGCAGCGAAACGTTCGCGGCGAGCGGAATGGTGACGAGGACGGTGGCGTCCGCACGCATGCGCGAGGAGCCGTTGCCCTGCCCGTCGTCGCTGCCGTCATGGACGAAGAGCGGATCGGCCGGGTTCTGCTGGAACCGCTTCTCGGCATCGGCGGGTGACACCGTTCCGGTCTCTGCGCTGTGGCAGGTCTGACACGTCCGGCCGTTGCCGCCGAAGGTGGCCTGCGTAAAGAGCCGCTGGCCCTCGAGAATAAGGCCGGGAGGCGCACCCGTGCCGTTGGCCGCCGTCGCCACAGCGGTCACACACGCCAACGCCGCCCCCAGGAGAAGGGCATTCTTCATAAAGCCGTCCTTTTTTCTTGCGAAAGGACTCGTCTGGCGGTGCGGCAGACCGCGCAACGGCGGCACCGGATCGTCTGGCGGGTCTACTGTTGAGGTGGGGAGTCTATGCGAGTGGGATGGGGAAAGGCAATGGCAATGTCGTATCCGGCCGACACGCGTGACTGTCAATTTGACACGGTGTATGGCGGACGGACGACGCCCCCACCGGGGCAGGCGCTAAGCTACGGACAGGCGCTGTTCGTCGGACCGCCGCCACGGACCGCACTCGCGGCAGTGGTGCGGCGCATGGTCGTGCACCAGCGCGTCGGCCCGCTGCTGGGCCTCGTGCTGCCCGAGAACGTACGCCTTCACCGGGAGTTCCGGTGCATCCCCCTCTGTCGGGTAGGCGACGACGTGCCATTTCCCATCGACGTCGTCACTGGCTTCGATCTGGGCGATCCATCCGTTGACGTGCTCGCGGAGCAAGGTCAGCGGCTCGGGGAGGTCGTCCTCCTCGATGCGATACGCGGCGTTACTCGATTGGCGGGCGGTCATTGGGCGGTAGTATATGCAAACTCACTGCCCCGATTTGCCGCTGGCCGCAGCGATCCCGCAGGTCGCATCGCTGCAGTGACCGGGATTCCGATGACGCTCGCAGAATTCAAGGCAACGCTGTCTTCCCCGCAACCGCCGGCCCGGGCGAGCCGCGCATTGCTCGCGCTCTGGCACGACGGCCGGGGCGACTGGGACCAGGCGCATGACACCGCGCAGCACATCGAGGATCCGGATGGCGCGTGGATTCACGCCTACCTGCACCGCAAGGAAGGTGACGCGGGAAACGCGGCCTACTGGTACCGGCGGGCCGGCAAACCGATCGCGTCCGGATCGCTCGACGCCGAGTGGGCCGCGATCGCCGAGGCGATGCTCGCGGCGGCCGGCAGCGATCCGCGCTAGTTCAAACGCCGGAACAGCCGCTTCGCTTCCTCGTAGCGGCGGTTGCCCCCCTCGTATTCCGCGGTCGCCGCGGCGCGCGATTCCCTGGCGAACCGGCTCGAGGCGTCGACGGGGCCGAGCATGTAGAACGCTTCGTACTTGGTGAGCGCGTTGCTGATATCCAGGTTGAGATCGGTCAGCGGACGATCGGGCCAGCGCTCGAGCAGCTGCCGGCCGCCGGCAGCGGACACCAGCCCGCGCAGGCGGCGCAGCGCGGCCTGCCCCTGCGCCCGCGCCTGGGCATCGCCGTCGAGCGCGGCTTTCGACTGACGGTCCAGGTCTTCGAGCGTGGCGATCATCTCGGCCGCGCATGGCAGGTACTTCGCCCGCTCGACCGAGCCGTCTTTGTATTCGAGGTTCCGGCAGGCGCTGTTGTCCGCGACGACTTCCGCGCACGCCGCCGCCGCCGCGAGCGACGCGAGGGCGATGCCGAGGAACGTCCGCCGAAGCGCCGCTGCGGATGCACAGACTGTCATGGCGTGATCTCTCCGGCGGGGGTCCGATCAAACGGTGCGCCAGCCGGAATCGCTGTTTACCGGCGCAATCGCGCGGCGGTGTGCGCCGCGCGATTGCAGTTCTGTCAGCCGCGCACGGAATTGGCGGTGCTGCGCGGATCGCCGACCCGGTAGCGCATCGGCACGCCGAGCAATTGCATGCACAGCGGGGCGATGTCCACGAGCCGCAGGTGCCGCGGCAAGGTGTGGCTCACGCCGCCGCCGGCGACCAGCACCGGACTGAGCGAGTCGAGCCGGTGCAGCGCGCCGTGCGAGGCCCCGCCCAGGTGCGCCTCGCCTCCGGGAACCTCGAACTCGCAGCCGGCCTTCGCGGTGCACCACAGCTCGCCGCTCTGTTCGAGGTCGAGCGCGCCGGCGATGCGCTCGAACGCGTTGGGATAGTCGGCGAACTCGATCGTGCGCCCGTCCTGCTGCAGCGTCAGCGCCCCCGCGTCGCCGCGCCACGTCCAGGCGGTGCCGAACGCGTCGGCGCCCGACGGCGGCGCTCCGCCGCGCGCGAACTCGAGGCGCCCGCGTGACGACCACACGACGTACCCGCCGGCGCCGGGCCGCGACAGCGACATCCGCCACATCACTTGATCGATCCGCGGATCCGCGATCAGGGTCGCAGCGATCCGCTCCACCAGCTCCGGCGCCGGCTGACGCAGGTAGATCTGCGCCGCGCGCATGTTCGGGCAGATCATGATCTCGTCGCGCTCGCGCCACGGACGTCCGAGCTCCGCCTGCCGGAAATCGGCGAGGTGCCGATCGAGATGAATCGCGGCCTGCTCCTGGTTCAGGACGTCGCAATGCCCGTGATCCGACGTGATGACGACGACGGTGTCGGCGAGGACGCGATCGATGCCGCCGCCGGCGTCGAACGCTTCGGCCAGCATGGCGTCGATGCGCTCGAGCACCGTCAGCGCCGCGACCGGCCCGATCTTGTGACTCAGGTAATCGTTGTCGGCGAAGTAGGCGATGGTGAAGTCGGGCAGCGCGCGGCGGTCGAGGATCTCGCAGAGCATCACGCCGGTCGACGCGTCGTCCATTCCGAAGCGGTGCAGCAGTCCGCCCTTCTTGTCCAGTTTGCGCCCGCTGCTCCACGTCGGCACGACGAAGTCGCCGAGCGCGAGAATCGACGGACCGAGCACGCTCTCCGACAGCGGCGCGCCCGGCAGCGCGGCGATCGCCCCGGGAATCCGCACGTCGTGCTCGCAATCCCCTTTGAACACCAGGTAATTGAGACACGCCGCGCGGCGGCCGGTGCGCTCGATCATCTGGAACATCGACGGCGCTTTCAGCCGATCGCCGTTCAGCCGCAGCAGGAAGTCCTCGAGGAAGTTGCGCAGGCCCTCGCGCGCGATCACCCAGAAGTCATCGCCGTAGTACGCCACCTCCTGCCGCGCGCTGTCGAACCACGAGGCCCCGGCGATGCCGTGCTCGCTCGGATAGGCGCCGGTCGCAATCGCCGACGTGGCCGCGGGAGTGATCGACGGAAAGATCGACGCCGACGACTCGTGCATCGCCCCGCGCTCGAGCAGCGCCTGGAAGGTGGGCAGCCGGCCGGTGCGGATCGCCGGGCAGACCGCGTGAGGGGTTGCAGCGTCGATGACGATGAGCAGGACCTTCGCAGCCACGTGTCGAGTGTAGCTGACCTGCGCGCCGCCGGATCCGTGCGGCGGGTGCGCGCCCGCACACCCTCGCACACCGCGCACAGCCGGCGGCGGGATTTCCGGCGCATTTCAGCGGCAGTCCCGCGGCTCGGCCTTTGCTCGCCACCAGGGCGTGATCTGGTTCCTGGAGAAGAAGGACGATCTGCTGGTCTGCGAGATCCGCCGCGCCGCGGGATCGGCCGGCTACGAGTTCGAGATCGCCGATGCCAGCGGACCGAAGACGATCCATTGCGAGACGCCGAAGGAGCTGATCGCCAGGTACCTCGACGAGCACTCGCGGCTGATGCGCGATGGCTGGCGTCCGCGCGCCGGCAACCTCACCGCGCTCGAATAGCGTAAAAACTTCCACCTCCGCGCGCGAGCTCGAGCGCACCACGTCCCGCCGATTGCGGTCGAGGTCGTGTGGTACCCCGCTTGCTCAATACCTCCGCAGCACGAAGACGAGACGCAACCAGGAGGATTGAACCGATGCACCGCTCAACAACACGATGGACGACGGCGATCGCCGCAGCGGCGCTGCTGTCGCTCCCGGTCGCAGGCGCTGCCCAGACGACGGGCGCCACGCCGCAGCAGCCGCCGGCGACGCAGCCGCAGCCGCAGCCGCAGGAGCCGACCTCGCCGACGCAGCAACCGCCGGCCACCGCCTCGCAGCAGCCGGCCTCCGGCCAGGTCGACGCAGCGGCGGCGAAGAAACATCTCAGCGACGCGCGTGAGTCGCTGAGCCAGGTGACCTCGATGCCGGAAGCCGCGAAGCTGCAGGGCGACGCGCGCACGCAGGTGTCGCAGCTGATCGCGAACTTCAACGAGCTGATCACCACCCAGAACGACTGGCGCGCGGCGTACGCGAAGGTCGACGCCAGCCTCACGGCGCTGCTCGGACCCGACACGAGCGATCCGAGCGCGGGCGCCGCGGTGGGCACATCCGGAACCGCCGGCACGGCGGGCACCACGGGTACGGCGGGGACCGCAGGGACGACCGGCAGCACGCCGGCGGCCAGCGGCGCGGCCACCGCGAGCATCGAGCCCGCGATCCGCACCAAGCTGACCGAGGTCCGCTCGCATCTGAAGCTGTTCGAAAAGGCGGCGGGCGGATCGGCCGAGGCCTCGGGCGCGATGGCGCCGGCGGCGGCCACCGGTTCCAGCGCCAGCCCGGCGAACCCGGCGAGCACGCCGGCGAACCCGGATCCGACCAGTCCGAATCCGACGAGCCCGAATCCCTCGAGCCCCGCGCCGTCGACCCCGGGCCAGCCGCCCTCGTCAGCAGGCGCGACCGGCACGAGCGGCGTGACGGGATCGCCGACGGCCGGCATGGCGCCGGCGGATCAGACCAAGGCGGCCGAACAGGTCGGCCACGCCGAAGCCGACAAGCACCTCGACGCCATCGCCGACATCCTGAACAAGTCGAAGACCGGCGCGCTCACGAAGGCCCAGACCACTGAACTGAAGAAGCACGTGGAGCAGCTCCGCGCGCTCTTGAAGCAGGGACGGTAAGGAGACCGGGCGGGCGGATCGGGATCCGCCCGCTCGCTCCCGCTCTGCGCCCCCCGCGCGGCGCACTGGCCGTCCCGCTACTTCTTCGGCATCTCGATCTTCGAGACCGTGATCGCCTCCCCCTTCATCTCTCCGGTGAGCGCGACCTTGTGGCCGCCGTGCGCTTTCAGATCCTTGAAGTCCTGGTTGGCGATCTGGTAGGTCTTGCCGTCAGAGACGAACACGTACTTCTGGCCGCCCGCCACGCACTTGGTCACGCAGCTGTTGTCGCTCTCCTCCTGCGACCCGTGCTCCGCCTTCGCGTGCTTGCCGTTGCAGCGCGCGTCGCTGATCACGCCGTCCCACGTCTTGTCGGCCGCGGCGGTCAAGGGTGCCGCCGCGAACAGGATCGCCGCGGTAAACATCACGAGCTTCTTCATGGGCTGACTCCTGACTGAGATGAACCGGCGCCCCGCAGTGTATGCCAACTCCCGAGCAGGCGGACAGCGGCACGCAGGCGGACGGCGGACACCGCGGCTGCAGTATCATCGCAGCCCGAGGCCATTCTCTTGTACAGACGCCCATCGACACGGATTGCCGCGATCGCCGCCCTGCTCGCCGGAGGCTGGACTCAACTCACCGGACGCGACCGCGTTCCCGCCGACACTGCGCCGGCCGCCGCGCTTCAGCGCGCCGCTGACGCCTGGGACAAGGGGGACTACGTCGCCGCGTTGACCGCGTACCAGGACTTGCTGGCGGGACCCGACGCCGCCTCCGTGCTCGAGCCGATCGCGCTCCAGACCGGCGAGCTGTTCCGCACCATCGAGCTGACCGCGAACGGCGCCAATCCGGCGTTCTCGGCCGACAGCCGTTATTTCTCGTTCGAGACCGGCGCCGCGGTGAGCGCCGGCACCGCAGCGGGGGCGGGCCGCGTCACCCGCGTGCGCGCGGCCGCGTCGCCCGAAAAGGACCTGGCCTCGCTCGACGGCGGCGACGCGAGTTTCTGCCCCGACGGCCGCAGCATCGCGTTTCTGCGTGTCCCCGCGACGTCCGCCATCGCCGCGGCGCAGATGGCGGTCACGGCCGCCGTCACGACACAAGAGCGCGCGCCCCGGCTGCAGGCGCTGAACCGCCTGATCGCCCGCAGCGGCCGCATCGTCGTGCGCGATCTGTCGTCCGGCCAGGAACAGGAGCTGAACACGGGGGATCTGCTCAAGACCGGGATCACCTGCGCCGCCGATGGCAGCGTGCTGTTCGCCGGCGCCGGCGAGACGGATGCGGCGGCCACGCAGATCTACGCCGTGCGCGCCGGTGCGGCCCCGCAGCCGCTCACCAAGGGAGAAGGATTCAAGGTCCCGTCGCGGATCGACGCCGCCGGCCGCACGTTGCTGTACCTGGTGCCGCGCCAGGGCCCATTCAGGACGGCGAGCGCCGAGGGAACCGCGGCCGCCGGCGAGGGACGTGGAGGCGGCGGCGGGGGCGGAGCGGCGCTGAACGCGCCGTCCGCCTTCGGCATCGTGACGCTCGCCGGCGTGTCGACGACGGTGACTGGCGTCGCGCCGGCGATCTCGCGCGACGGCCGCTATGTGGCGTGGATCGTGCGGGCCGGCGCCGCGACCTCCGGCGGCGAGCAGACGCTCCTGGTCGCGCCGACCGATGCGCCGGGTTCGCCGATCGAAGTGCGTAAAGGCAGCCAGCGCCTCGACGCGCCGGCACTCTCGGCCGACGGCTCCCGCGTCGTCTTCCAGGCGATGGCGAAGGACGACTGGGAACTGTTCGTCGCCGGGCGTGACGGCAAGGACGAGATCCGCGTGACTCGCGAGATTCAGCACGACATCGTGCCGCAGTTCCTCGGACCGGGCCGGCTGCTCGCCGCAATCGGCGAACCGCGGCACCGTCGTTCGTATCTCTATGACATCACGCCGGGGAGCGAAACGGCCGCCGCGAAAGTGACACGCACGCGCCTCTTCCACAACAACACCGTGCGCACCATCGCGCCGGAGTACGCCTGGGTCGCGTCCGGCGACGGATCGAAGCTGCTCGTCGTCGCCGAACGCGACGGCGACACCGTGTCGCCGGAGCGCGGCGTCTACCTCATGGATCTCGCGGCGCGCGTCTCGGCGGCCGATCTGAAGAGCCGCGTCGCCGCCAGCCTCGCCGCGGAACGGCATCTGCGCGACACCGGCAGGAAGATGTTCGCGCCGATCGCGGCGGACGTGGCAACTGTCACCCGCGAGGTGTCCACCGGCCGGGTCTACGCGCACGAGAAAGCGCTGTTCGACTTCGACTCGAAGCACATCACGCGCCCGGGGAACCGGCTCGCGGCGGAGTACCTGTTCAACGCTTACGCCTCGTTCGGCTACACGCCCGAGTACCAATGGTTCTCGCCGCGCAACGCGCTCGGCGGCCGCACCGCGAACGTCCTCGCCACGTTGACGGGTACGGTCAATCCCGAGCTGGTCTACGTGGTGAGCAGCCACTACGATTCCGTCGCCGTCGGACCGGGGGCCGACGACGACACGTCGGGCACCGCGGCGCTGCTCGAAACGGCGCGCGTGCTGGCGGGGCATCCGATGCCGGCGACCATCGTGTTCGCCTCGTTCACCGGCGAGGAGGCGGGTCTCCTCGGCAGCCGCGAGTTCGTGCGCCAGGCGGTGGCGAACCGGATGAACATCGTCGGCGCGCTGAACAACGACATGATCGGCTGGGCCAACGACCACCGCCTCGACAACACGATCCGCTACTCGAACCCGGGCATCCGCGACATCCAGCACGCCGCGGCGATGCAGTTCAGCAGCCTGATCACCTACGACGCGCTCTACTACAAGAGCACGGACGCGGCCGCCTACTACGAGGCGTACGGCGACATCGTCGGCGGCATCGGGTCGTATCCGGTGCTCGGCAATCCGCACTACCACCAGGCGCACGATCTGCTGGACGGGATGAACCATCAGCTCATCGCCGAAGTGGCGAGGACCACCGCCGCGACACTGATGCTGCTGGCGTCCAGCCCGTCGCGCATCGCCGATCTGGAGGCGACGGCGGAATCCGGCGGAGCCGCCGCCTCGTGGACGCCGTCACCCGAGAAGGGCGTGAATGGCTACATCGTCACGTGGGGGCCGGCGGCGAATCCGTCGCAGCGCAGCCTGCGCGTCGCCCGGCCGCGCGCGACGCTGGCCGGTGCCGCCGCGGGCATGGTGGTGCGTGTCAAGGCGGTGAACGCCAGAGGGCTCGAGGGGTGGGACTGGGCGACGGCGACAGTGAAGTAGCAGTGCGCAGTGCGCGGTGCGCGGTGCGCGGTGCGCAGTGCGCAGTGCTTTCAGTGCTTTCAGTGCTTTCAGTGCGTTGACGACTGTATATAGATATTATATACAGTAGGTGTCATGACTGGCAGCGTGCCGCGGTTGACGCTTCCGCCGCTTTCGGCGGCGGGGCCGGGCACGCTGTATCAGCAGATCATCGACGGCCTGAAACGTGAGGTGAGCGAGGGGCGGCTCGCTCCGGGCTCGGCGCTGCCCTCCTTCCGCCGGCTCGCCGAGCAATTGATGGTGAGCGTGATCACCGTCAAGCGCGCGTACGAGGAGCTCGAGCGCGAAGGCATCATCTTCCGCCGGCAAGGGTTGGGTACGTTCGTCGCCGACGCGGCCGCGGATCGCAGCCGCGACGCCAAGGCCGCGCGGGCCCGCGAGCTGCTGCGCGAGGCGGTCCGCGAAGCGACCGAGGCGGGCCTCGCCGGCCGCGACGTGCTTCACCTCCTCCATGCCATCCTCCACACCCAGACGGAGCCGAAGCATGTCCGCAAACGCGGTTGAGATCCGTGGACTGGAGAAGAAGTTCCCCGCCTTCGAGCTCGGACCGCTCGACCTGACGGTTCCACGAGGCGCAATCTACGGGTTCGTCGGACCCAACGGGTCCGGGAAGACGACGACGATCGATCTGATCTTCGGGATGGGGACCAAGGACGCCGGCACGATCACCGTCCTCGGCCTGGATCATCTCCGCGACGAAGTCGCGATGAAGCGCCAGGTCGCCTACGTCAGCCCCGACCTTCAGTTCCAGCCCTGGGGCCGCATCCACAAGGTCGTCCAGTTCGTGCGCGGGTTCTATCCGTCGTGGGACGAAGCGTACTGTGGCCGCCTCATGCGCACGCTCGACCTCAACCCGTCGGACCGCATCATGACCCTGTCGTTCGGCGCGCGCATCAAGCTGGCGCTCGTCCTCGCGCTCTCCTGGCGGCCGAAGGTCCTGATCCTCGACGAACCGACGGTCGGCCTCGACGCGATCTCCAGACAGGCGGTGTTCGCGGAGCTCCTGGCCGCAGTACAGGACGACGAGCGGACGGTCCTGATCTCGTCGCACGGCCTGGACGACGTCGAGCGGTTCGCCGACCACGTCGGCATGATCAAGAACGGCCGCCTGCTGTTCGAAGGGGCGACCGTGGACGTCATCGCCCGCTTCCGCATCGTGGACGTGGTCGCACCGGAGGCGGTCCGCTTCGGCGCCCGTCCCGGCATCGTCGTGCAGCGCCAGGACGGGCAGCGCTGGCGGCTGCTGATCGATCGGCAGCGCGCGACGCTGGAGAGCCTGCGCGCGCTCGGAGTGACGCTCGTCGCCGAGGCGCCGGTCACGCTCGAAGAGCTGTTCGTCGCGCTCGGCAAGGCCTGACGATGGAGCTGCTGATTCGGGATCTGATCCGCCGGACCAGCCGATGGATGACCGTGGGGATGACGCTGGTCATCGCCGTCGGATGGTTCTGGATCGCCGTGGAAGCGCCGGACCCGGCAATCCCGGCGATGGCGTTCCGGTTCTCGATGGGCATGGCCTGGGTGATGGGGCCGCAGCTTCACCTATGGCTCGTGCCGCTGGCGGTGTGGTACCTGCCGGTGGCTCGCCGTGACGTCTGGCGCGCGGGCTGGCTGGTGTCGACGGTGGGCATCACCGGACTGCTCTTCGCCGCGAAGCTTCCCGGAACGATGTTGACGCCGGCCCGCGACTTCATCGGCTTCTCCGGGCTGCTGCTGTCGACAGCCTATGACTTCGCCGCGACCGGGGCCGGGTGCGCGCTGGTCATTGCCGCCACGTCGCCGGGGCCATCGCGCGGCCCGCTGCGGGTCATCTGGCCGGTCGTCAGAGGGGCGTCACAGCTGCTCCTGCCCGCCGGCTACTTGTTCCTGTCCGAATTGCCGCGATGGGCTGGCCTGACTACGCCGGTGCAGTGGAGCGCGCTGACGCCGCGCGCCGCGATTGCGCTGGGAACGGGTGTGGCACTCACCATCGCGGCGTACTTCTATTCGCCGCGACCGCCCGTCCCGGCGAACCGGACCAAGCGGCAGGCGCCGCAACGGTCGAACAGCGCGCGCCTCGAGTCGAGATCCGGCCTCACCGGAGTTCCGTGGCTGCTGGCCCACGAATATGTCTGGATAGCGACCCTGGCGGGATACCTGGCACTGGTGGGGGCCGCGGCAGCTGCCATGGCGAGCCTGACGGAGTCGGGAGCCGAAGTCGTACAGATTCTCGTCAACGTGCTGCTGTCATTCGATGGGCTGTCGCCGTCGCTGTCCACGCCGATGGCCGCCTCCAGCGTGCTGGTTTGCTACGTCGCCCTGCTGGGCGCGATCGCGGCGCGCTTCAACGCGATTCTCCGGCACCTGCGCACGCTGCCGCTCGGGTTGCGGGGCCTGAACGCGCTGCTGCTCACCTGGCCGATCATCGTCTGGCTCAGCGTGGGAGCCGCGCTGGCCGGCGCGCGATACGTGTTCCGGCACGAGCTGCCGTCGGCGTCGTTCGCCATCACCCTGGTCACGATGATCGGGATCTCCGCGCTGCTGCAGGCGACGACGCTCTGGTTGAGCGGGGCGGCCCGCGCCACCGCGATCGGGTCACTGCTGCTGGCGATCGTCGGCATCCGGCTGCTGGTCACCGCCTCGCCCGCTCTCTTCGGATATCTGGGCGTCGTCGGTTTTGCCGCCGCCGCGTGGATGAATTCCCGGGCACTCGCACGCGCCACCCCCTACCGGTCTGCCGGGCACGGGTTCCTCCGGATCGAGGCGGCGCGGTGATGACACCCGCGGTCCTTCGGCTCGCCCGCGACATGCTGGGGCGGCAGTATCAGTGGCAGCTGCAGCTCACGATCGTGCTCGCCGCGATCCCCTGGTGGCTGGCGGGAGCGGGCGGGACGAATGCCCGGTTCGCCTTCGCCATCTCGCTCGGCATGACGCTGGTGATCGGGCCGGTGGTGACGGTGACGGGCCTGCCCCGTGCGTACGCATACCTCCCTCTCTCACGACGTGATATCTGGCGCGCGACGTGGCTGGTCGGCGCCGTCGCCGCACCGGCCGTCCTGGCCGCGCTCAAGCTGCCTGCCCTCTTCTTCAGCCTCGGTGCGCGCGACGGCGGGCTGGCAATCATCGCGCTGTCGACCGCGTACGACTTCGGGGCGGCAAGCATGGGCTGCATTCTGCTCACGGCCAGTCAACGCTCGAAACGCATCGCGCCCGCACGCGCGCTCCGGATGTTGGAAGCGGCGGCGATGCTGGCGCTGATCAGCACGCCGTTCTGGGTGCGCGCGGAATTGACCGGAGCAAGCGCGGTCGTGCTGGGTCTGATGCTGGCGTCGATCGCGGCGGCGTTCGTCTACGTCCCTCCACGGGCCGCCGGCGTCAGGCGTCCGACCAGCGCCGCCCGGCCGCCGCTGGCTCCGCCGCCGCGCGGCCGGCTCGCCGGCATACCGGCGCTGATGCTGCGCGAGGTGCGATGGGCGGCCGGCATTGGCTTGACGCTCGCGATCGCCTTCGCGGCCATCGCCTACCTGGTGGATGGCTTCTACGGCGAGCTCCGGACGCCGATGGCATTCCTGCGGTCGCAGAAGCTTCTGATCTTCGATGACGTCTCCATCCAGATGGACACCGTCGAGCAGCGGCCGTTCAACCTGATGGTGTGGTTCGCGTTCTTTGCCGCCAGCGTCAGCGGCCGGTTCCCGGAGCTCATTCGGCATCTCAGGGCGCTGCCCATCTCCGGGGCGAAGATGACCGCTCTGATCGTCGGCTGGCCGGCGGCCGTCTGGGTAATGATCTGGGCGGTGCTGTTGCTCTTGAGTGCCACCATCGGCGAGGGTGTGCGCGCCCTCCACCCCGCGTTGTGGATTCAGGTAGTGGGGTTGAGCTCGCTGTCGCAGGCACTGACGCTCTGGTGGGGCGACCGGTTCAAGTGGCTCTTCTACTCCTCGCCTCTCTGGCTGATGCCGCTGTTTCAAGCGATGAGTCGAACGCATCCGGTGATTGGCACCACCCTCGCTGCCGCCGGGCTCGTGCTCGCTGCCGCCCTGACCCGGCGGGCGTTGTCACACAGCGCCACTTACACGAATCGGCCGTTACCGTATGCGGCGCCGCAGGTCACCTGAGGGCGGGCGGCTGACGGGTGGCCGCGATCAGAACTGGAAGTAGATGAAGTCCAGCGACGTGCGGCTGCGCAGCACCAGAATCGCCGCGAACGCGGCGCCGCAGGCCACCGCGCGCAGCGCGGCGCCGCGCCACCCTGACGCCGGCTCGGGCCGGCCGCGGTGCAGTTCCACCCAGACACTCTGCACCCACAACGGAATCGAATAGCCGAGCGCGAGCAGGAACAGATACAGCCCCGCCTGCCGCTCCAGCGGCGTGCTGGAGAACGGCGACAGCTGCAGGTCGCGCACGATCGCACTCAACTCCGTCTCGCGGAACAACAGCCAGCCGATCAGCGTCAGCACGAACATCGCCGGAATCTGCGCCAGCTGCCGGAGCGCCGCACCGCGGACCGCGGATAGCGGCCGGCGGTCGGCGGCCGGCGCGCCCAGCATGGCGTGCGCGCGGGTCAACACCAGCAGCACGCCGTGATACAGCCCCCAGAGCACGTAGTTCCAGCTCGCCCCGTGCCACAGGCCCGAGAGCAGGAAGGTGACGATGATGTTGCGCGCCCACTTCAGCTCTCCGGCGCGCGAGCCGCCCAGCGGGATGTAGACGTAGTCGCGGAACCAGGTCGAGAGCGAGATGTTCCAGCGCCGCCAGAAGTCCGCCGGGTTGCGCGCCATGTAGGGATGCTCGAAGTTCTGCGTCAGCTCGAAGCCGAGCCAGCGCGACGAGCCGCGCGCGATGTCGGTATAGGCGGAGAAGTCGGCGTAAATCTGGATGGCGAAGGCGAACACGCCGGCCCAGAGAATCTCGAACGACGGATCGCTCAGGGCGAAGACCTTGTTGGCGATGACGCCGACGTTGTCGGCGATGACGAGCTTCTTGAAGAAGCCCCAGACCATCAGGTAGAAGCCGCTCGCCGCCCGCTCGATCGAGAAGCGGCGCGGTTCTTCGACCTGCGGCAGCAGGTACGAGGCGCGCTGGATCGGGCCGGCGACGAGGTGGGGGAAGAACGAGATGAACACGGCGACGTCGAGCAGGCTGCGCCGCGCGCGCAGTTCGCCGCGGTAGACGTCCACCGTGTAGCTCATCGCCTGAAAGGTGTAGAACGAGATCCCGACCGGCAGCAGCACGCGCAGCACCGGCAGGCTGACGTCCATCCCCGCCGCCGCCAGCGCGGCGTGCACGTTGTCGGCGAAGAAGTTGAAGTACTTGAAGAAGCCGAGCATCCCGAAGTTGGAGATGATGCTGATCGCCATGAAGGCGCGCTTGCGCGCCGGCCAGCGCTCCATCGCGCGCGCCGAGGCGTAGTCGATCGCCGTCGACGCGCCGATCAGCAGCAGGAACCAGGGATGGACGTAGCCGTAGAAGAAATAGCTCGCCGCCAGCAGCAGCACGTTCTGCGCGCGGTGCGGGAGGCGCCAGTAGATCAGCGTGACGGCCGCGAAGAAGATGACGAAGTCGAGACTGTGGAAGATCACGGAAAGCGCTGGCGCAGGCGGACGGCGAACATCTCGGTATAGCGCCGCCGCCCGTCGCGCGACAGGTGGTCGCCGTCCTCGTAGAGGTCGAGCGTCTGCGCCGGGTCGCCGGTGTCGTCCATGAACACGCCGCCGCGCGCCTCCACGTAGGCGTGCAGACGGGCGATGTAGCGGCGCAGCGCCGGCGACTGCTGCGGCGGACGGCCGCCGATCGGACGGCGCTGCACGCGGACCAGCAGCAGCGTGAGCCCCGCCGCCCGCGCGTCGCGCAGCATCAGCGGCAGCGTCGAGTCCTCGACGAACCGGTCGAAGTCCGCCTCGCGGTCCTCCGTCGCCTGCATGTCGGCGGCATCCATCGGCCGCAGGTGCGCCAGGCCGAAGCGCTCGTTCACGTGGTCGAGAAACGCCGCCCGCGGCCGCCGGTAGCGGAAGAGCACGCGGGCCGGCCACTCGTTCACCGCCGGCTCGACCCAGCGGCGCGCTGCCGACGCCTCGTAGATGCGGTCGATCCGGTCGCGCACCTGATAGAACGCGGTCCCCCGCCGCCGCGCGACGACGGCGTTCAGCTCGTCTTCGCGGTCGAGCGCCGCCGTGTCGAGCGACCACGTGGCGTCGATGCGGAACATGACGTTGGTCAGGTTGGTGTCGCGGAAGAAGACGATCACCGCCCGCGGCTTGATGCCGCTCGGGATCACCCAGTTCTTCAGCGCCAGGTACCACCACGCGGGGCTGCTGCCGGCGTAGAGCAGCGGCGCCGTCAGACCGCCGGTCAGGCGGCTGAGCCGCTGCGGATCGATGCGCGATCCCGCCATCGAGTCGCCGATGACGACCCAGGCCGGCTGCAGCGCGGCCAGCTCGCCGATGCGGTACGCCTCGAACGGCTTGCGCTCGCGCGGGCCCTCGAGCGCCGGAAGATAGCTCGGCTGGAGATTGGGCGCCGCCTGGAGACGATTGGCCCCGCGCAGCAGCAGCGGCAGGAGGAGCAGCCCGGCTGCGGCGAGCAGCAGCTGCAGGAGCGCAGCCCGGCGCATTACTTCGCGCGTTCCTTCGGGCAGCCGCCGCCGGCCACGACCAGCACCGGGCGCACCCCCTCGGGCGCCACCCGCGCGACGCTGTAGAACTCGTCCCGCCAGCTCGAGGTCTGATAGATCCAGTAGACCTCCGCCGCCGCGGCGCGCCCTCGGCCCGATCCGCGCTCGATCCGCACCCGTCCGAACGGCTGCATGAAAGAGACGTCGGCGCGATCGCAGTAGGTGATGCGCGCGCCGATGTTGATCTCCGGCTTCTTGTCGCGGAACTCGGTGACCCAGCCGCGCACGAAGGTGATCAGCCCGCAGCCCTGATCGCGCGGACCCGCCGGGAACCGCCGCACCGCTTCGATGTAGTTGGTGCGGAAGTCCCCCGCGGGTCCCGCGTCGATGGCGCGGTAGAAGGCCTCCAGCACGATCGGGAACTGCGACCGCCACGCGCCGCCGTACGGATGACGCCAGTTGGTGAACTGCTTCTCCGCCAGCGCCTCTTCCTCGTTGAAGCGATCGGTGATGTGGGCGATCAGGCGGGCGGCGTCGGGCGCGTTGACCGACACCTGGGTGATCGGCAGGACCGTGACGTCCCCCGCCGTCGCGATGCCGTCCTTGGGCACCGTCGGCTCGCGCTCGGCGAGCGCGTCACCGCGATAGTCGGTCGCGAGCGCCAGGTGGGCGCCGCAGAAGATCGGTACCTGCACCGGCCTCAACAGCTTGACCGGCCGCTTCACCTCGTCCGGGAGCCACGCCTGCCAGGGCACGTCGGGACCGACGGCGCCCCACCAGCGGCCCGGCACGTCGGCCAGGCCGATCGGGAGCGGCTGGCGCAGGTCGGAACCGGGCCACACCACTTCCCACGCCCGGCCGTCGTACGTCGCGAAAGGAATCAGGACGCCGTCCCGGCGCAGCACGCCGACCGAGAACGCTCCCGCCGCCGCCGCTGTGCCGACGCAGACCGCCGCCGCCAGGGCGACCGAGACGACGAAAGCGGACATGAGGCGCGCCACGCCCCCAGATTTTAGTCTAGCGGTCCAGCACCTCGCGCACCTTCTTCAACAGCTCGTCCCGGGAGAACGGCTTGGCGAGGAAATCGCTCGCCAGGTCGGGGTCGAGATGACCGGGATATCCGGAAATGCAGAGCAGCTTCAACGTCCGGCGCCGCGCGCGCAGCTGATGCGCCAGCTCCGCGCCGCCCATGTACGGCATCCGCATGTCGGTCAGCAGCAGGTCGATCGACTCGCCGTGCTCGTCGAACAGCTTCATCGCTTCCTGGCCGTTGCGCGCTTCGTGCACGACGTAGCCGGCGCGGCTCAGCGCCTGCGCGAACAGCTGCCGCACCGCCGGTTCGTCTTCGACGAGCAGAATCGTCTCCAGCCTGGTTTCGGCCATCTTCCCTCGCGCCTGGGGTCGTCCATAGCCTAGCAGCGGAAGGCCGGCCTGCAAATCGAACATTGCGCACACCTCCGGATACGCGTGCGATCTGCAAGACGACGACCTGAAACGTGTCGCGCGGAATGGAGGCGAGTGTGCGGCTGCGACACAGCGTGTGTCATATCCCCCAGTGCCGCTGTGCGCGGCGGCGCGATTACGCCGACTTCCGCTCCGCCTTGATCCCCGAGCGCACCTCGTAGTGCTGCTCGACGAGCCAGCAGATCGACGCCCAGAACAGTCCGACGATCCAGCCGGCGAGCACGTCCGTCGGGTAATGCACGCCGAGGTACACGCGGCTGACGCCGACGAGCACGGTCGCCAGCATCGCGACCGTCCAGCAATAGATTTTCGTGAGCCGCCGCTCGGAGAGGCGCATCAGCATCGCCCCGAGCGTGAGATAGATGATCGCCGACTGCATCGCGTGGCCGCTCGGGAAGCTGGTCTCGAACGCCGCCCGCAGGTGTGGCACCACCGTCGGGCGCGGACGCATGAAGAGCGCCTTCAGCGCCGCGTTCAGCATCTCGCCCGACGCGGCGGTGAGCATGATGGCGATCGCGCTGTGGTATCTCGCCTGCAGCACCAGGAACCCGATCACCGCCAGGACGACGAGCGTCAGCACCGTCGGGCCGCCGAGCGCGGTGATGTCGAGCAGCGAGCTCTCGATCCAGGCGGGGCCGATCGGGCGCGACGGATCGTCGGCCTTGCGGAACGCCTGCACGATCCGCTTGTCGAAGGCGAGCGTCTCTCCCTCCATGACGGCGCTGGACAGTTTCAGGAAGGCGAGCACCAGAATGCAGCCGCCGAGCCCCACGAGCAGCCAGGCCAGCTCGCGGCGCTCGAGGCGGGTGAGAAACCCGAACCACGTCCGCGGATCGAGGACGTGGACTCTGGATTTCGCGGGCCTGGCCACGTTATTTCCGCGGCGCCAGTCTGATCTGTCCCGCGGCTTCGCGGGCGCGCAGCACCGCCATGACGGTCGCCAGCGGCACCGGCTCGAATTCGCCGGACAGGAAATCGCGAATCTGGAGCGGGCTCAGGCGCTTGCCGAGCAGGATGGTGAACTCCGCGTTCATGTGCTGCGGCAGCGCCGGGCCGGCGACGCTCTGGGCGCCTCGCCCCGCCGCCGCCGCGGCCCCTCCGGCTCCGGCTCCGCGCCCGCCGCGTCCTGCCCCGCCGCAGCCCGAGAAGCTGCCGGGCCCGCTCGTGCACTCGACGATCAGGCTCGCCGCTTCCTTCTCGTCCGCCGTCGCCGGCGGCTCGTTGATCGGCTGCGTGTTCAGGCGTTGCGCGTGCAGCGCATACGCCGCGCGCACCGAGTCGATCAGCGCCGCCGCCGTCCTGTCGACCGACGTCTCGATCGGCGTCAGCCCCTTGCCGGCGCTCTCGGGATTGTCGTACAGCACGCGCGACGATCGGATCACCCCCTTCTCGACATTTCCCTGGTGGCGGATCGCGACGCGCGCTTCCTTCCACGCGGCATGCAGCGCCTCGGCGGTGGTGGCTTCCGCGAGATACGCCGCGGCCTTGCGCTGGGCGACGCCGAGCCGCTCGCTGCCCCGAGCCAGGTTCTCGCTGGTGATGCGCGCCGCCATCTGATCGCCGCCGGCGGCGATCGACGCCAGGGCGCCGGTGGCCACGACCGCCGCCCGCTTGTACTGCGTCGAGTCCTGCTTGTCGGGCGTGTCCTGCGACGAGTGGTACCACATGTCCGGCCAGGTGATGAACATCACCGCCGGGATCCCGTACTGCATGTAGGTGACGTGGTCGCTCGATCCGTAGTGCTGGTCGATCTTGATGTAGAAGGCGTCGTTGCTGCCGTTCGGCGCGGTGATGCTCACGACCGGCGCGTAGCCGTTGGCGCGATAGCGCACCCGCTCGCGCGTGAGCTCCGAGACGTACTCCATGAAGCTCTGCCCCACGTCGTTGATGAAGGAGGGAAACGTATCCGGCGTCCGCTGCATGATCCAGTAGCTGCGGCTGGCGGTCAGGCGGATCCCCTCCATGTCGAAGTTCAGGTCGGCGATGATGTTCTTCGCCTTCTCCGGGTGCGCGTCGAGCCACTGCCGCGTGCCGCTGATCTCCTGCACCCACTGGAAGTTCACGGTGCGCTTCGGCCTCGGCAGCTTCCCTTCCTTGATCAACTTGATGTAGGCGCGCCCCACTTCGAGGGTCAAGGCACAGCCCGAATTGTCGTCGTTGGCGCCCTGCTTGAGGTATCCCTCGAACAGATGGCCGCCGATCGCGACCTCCTGGGTGGTGCTGCCGTCGCCGGCGATCTCGGCATGGACGATCTCCTGTTTGTTGGGCACCTGCTCGCTCTTGTTCACCGACCGGATCGTCACTTTCTGCCCGCGCGCGAGCAGCGCCTCGAGGGCCCGCGCCTTCTTCGGCGACAGCGCCCACGCCGCCGTCCCCGGCTGCGCGCTCACCGTCGTCGACACGATCTGATCCGGATAATCGACGGCGCGATCCGCGCCGATCGAGCTGATGCCGAGCGCGCCGATCGCCCCTGCCGCGACGGCCCGGTTGTAGACGGCGCCGAGACCGCCCGGCGCGACCGAGAGCACGAACTTGCCCTTGACGTCCTTGCCTTCGAAGTCCTGCGCCGTCCCCTGTCCCACCGCAATCAGATCGCCGCTGATGTCGCCGTTGGCATTGGTCGACGCGACCGATTCGGGAATGTCGTGCAGGTCGTAGATCTTTTCCGTTCGCGGCGAGGTCATCCACAGCTCGCCGACGACGGGCTGCCAGGTCTGGCCGGTGGGATAGTCCTCGATGGCGACGTTGGTGAAGCCGTATTCCTTCGCCAGGCGGGCCATGACTTCGCTCTCGCGGAAGGGCCCCTGGTATTCGGCCGGCGGACGCACGAACTGGTACGGCACCAGCTGCACCAGGTGGTGCATCGCGCGCTCGCCCGACGCCTCGTTTATGATCGCGTTCATCTGCTCGGGCGAGAGCAGCGTCCGATCTTCTCTTTCCTGCGCGACCGCGGTGACACCGAGTATCACGATCCCGGCCAGCGCCGCCACACGAGACATGCCGAATCGTTGTCGCATGAAGCCTCCATCCATCCAGCGCAGACTGTATCAAGCGCGTGCCAGCCGTGCCAGCCAGCCTTGAGCATCTGCGGCGGTTTGCCGCGGCGCGCAGCCTGTTCGGCCCGACCACCCTGGCGCGGGCGCTGGCGACGTTCGGGTTCGTGCAGGCCGATCCGATCCGCGCGCCGGCGCGGGCCCAGGATCTGACGCTGCGCCACCGCGTGGCGGACTACCGCGCCGGCGATCTGGAGCGGCGCTACGGCGCGCTCGCCGTCGAAGAGGACGTCTTCATCAACTACGGCTTCGTCACCGATCGCGTGCGGCGCCTGATGCATCCGCGGCGTGGGAGCTGGACGCCGGCGCAGCGCAGGCGGGTCGACGCGGTGTTGGCGTTCGTCCGCGATCGCGGCGAGGTCCACCCGCGTGACGTGGACCGGGAGTTCGCGCACGGCCGCGTCACCAACTACTGGGGCGGGACGTCGAGCGCGACCACGCACCTGCTCGATCTCATGCAGTACCGCGGACTCGTGCGGGTCGCCAGACGTGAGGCCGGAATCCGCATCTACGCCGTTCAGGAGCCGGCGGAGGACGCCGCCGACCGCGCCGAGCGATCGCGCCGGATCGACGCGCTCGTCGATATCGTCGTCGGCAAGTACGCCCCGCTGCCGCACTCGAGCCTGTCGATGGTGGTCGCCCGATTGCGCTACGCGGTCCCGCAGTGGCGCCGCGAGCTGAAGGCGGCGGTCCGCCGCGCCCAGGCACGGCTGCGCCATGAAACCGTCGACGGCGTGGCGTGGTACTGGCCCGCAGACGAGCCGCTGCCCTCCGGCGACGCGCCGGACGTGGTCCGGCTTCTCGCGCCTTTCGATCCGATCGTCTGGGATCGGCGGCGGTTCGAGATGCTGTGGGGATGGCCGTATCGCTTCGAAGCGTACACGCCGATTGCGAAGCGCAGCCGCGGCTACTACGCGCTGCCGCTCCTCTGGCGCGACAACGTGATCGGCTGGGGAAACGTGAGCGTCGCCGGCGGCGCGCTGCACGCCGATCTCGGCTATGCGGGCAGCCCCCCGCGCGACCGCGCGTTCCGGCGCGCGCTCGACGACGAGCTGGACCGGCTGCGGACGTTCCTGGACTGCGCATGAGACTGCGTCCGCCGCTGCCCGCCGACATCGAGGAGTTCCGCGACGAGCGCTGGCGCCGCGAGGGGGCGCGGCAGATCGAGACCGCATTCGAGGCGGAGCGCTTCATCGATCGCGTGGGGTTCGCCGCCTGCATGACGGACTCGCGGCGGCCGGGGCCCTCGCTCTACGTCGCCGTGTGCGGCCGGCGCGACGCAGTGATGCCGCGCAACGTGCAGAAGGATCCCGAAGCGTCCGCGACCTGGGTGCTCAAGGACGAGCTGATCGCCCGCGGCCGCGTCTACTACGCCAAGCTGACGAGGGGTAAGGCCACGTTCGTCGCGCCGCGCATGATTCCCTTTTTCAACGCCGTGTGGGGCCTCCGCCCGGCGGACGAGCGGCGCCGCCTGAGCGCGCCCGCCCGCGCGATTCTGAAGGTGCTGCGCCACGAGTGGGAGATGGGGACGTCGGATCTGCGAGAGGAGGCGCGCATCCGCGATCGGAAGACGTTCAACCGCGGGCTCGACGAGCTGCAGGCCGCGATGCTCGTCATCCCCAGCCAGGTGTTCTACCAGCCGAAGTTCACCTATATCTGGACGCTGGCGATCGGCCGCTTTCCCGACGCGCTGCAGGAGCGCGTCGACCGCGAGGTCGCGCTGCGCGAGATCGCCCGCTGCTTCCTGAACGGCGCCGGCATGACGGTGCGCGGCGAGCTGGCGCGGGTCACCGGGCTCTCGCGGGCCGAGGCGGGACTGGGCAACCGCGCGCTCGTCGCGGAGGGAGTCGCGGTGATGCTGCAGCCGGGAGTCTATCGGCTTGCGAAACCGCTGGGCGCTGACGGGTGACCGCCTGCCGCCCTTACCGCGTGCCGCCTTCCGCTCTCCGCCTACGGCCGGGCGCTTGCGTCGGCGATGCGTCTGGCGGCGCGGGCGCCGGACTGCAGCGCACCTTCCATGTAGCCGACGAAGGCGTAGCACGTGTGCTCGCCCGCCAGGAACACGCGGCCGGCCAGCGGCTGCTGCAGCTGGGGGCCGAGCGTCGTCACCTCGCCGGGCGCGGGGAAGGAATACGAGCCCTTCACCCACGGATCGGACGGCCAGTCCATGAACCGCGCGCGCTCGAAGCTCGCGCGCAGGCCGGTGAACACCGGCGAAAGGGCGGAGAGATACCGTTCTGTTCGCTCCGCCGGGGCCCAGCCGCGGCACGTGTCGGCCGACGGGCCGCCGGAGAACGCCACCACGCCGGCGCCGGCAACCTTCTGATGAAGCGTCGTGTGCCAGGTCAGGTGCACGGGACCGTCGGTCATCAGGTCCGGCGCGAGCCTGCCGCGCCGCCAGAATTGATCCTTCGTTTTCATCAGGAACTTCACGTTGCTGCCCATCTGCGGCAGCGCGCTCACGTGCAGCCGCGGCCTGAACGCAATGCGGTTCCATGTCAACGGCGGAACCGCGAGCACCGCGAAATCGCATTCGTGCTTCGTGGATCCGGCGGTCACCGTCACACCGCGGTCGCTGACGGCGATCGCTGAAACGGCCTGACGCAGGAGGACGCGCGGCATGCCGATCGCCTCGGCGAGCCGCTGCGCGAGCTGCTGGCTGCCGCCGGCGCAGCGATACACCTCCGTCTCGGTCCAGAACTTCTCGACCCCGCCTCCCTTCACCATCGCGATGTTGCCGAGATAGCTCTGCCAGGCGGTGGCCACGCCGTTGTCGCCGACCATCTGCGCGTCTACGCCTGCCTTGCACAGGTCCGACGCGGCCAGCGTCGCGATCCAGTCGGCCAGCGACCGGAGATCCGACACCCTCGCCAGCGGCGCGTCCCACGCGGCGAATGGGTCGCCGATCGTGGCGGCATCGGCGTTCATGCCGCTCAGCGCCGTGCTCATCTCCTCCCAGAGCTGCTCCGCTTCCGCGGCGTTCAGCCGGCGGCCGTTCAGGACGATCGGCGCTTCGCCATCCTCGTCGGTGACATCCAGGAACGACAGCTTGAATCGCTCCTTGTAGGCGTTCCAGATCGGATGATTCGAGCCAATCAGCTCCGCACCACCCTCCATCGTCCCGCCGGGAACGAGATCGCGGAAGCTCAGGACGCGGCCGCCGAGGCGGTTGCGGGCTTCCAGGACGGTGACGTCGGCGCCGGACCGCGACAATTCGTAGCCCGCCGCGAGCCCGGCGAGACCGGCGCCGATGACGACGACGCGCGGGGAGGAGGAGCGTTGGGCGGAAGGGAGCCTGTCGCTGAGGAGCACGCCGGCTGCGGCGGCGAGCGAACGGCGGATCATGTCGCGGCGATCGATCGGTTCGCCGAACCGCGAGTGGAGCCGGGCGTAGAGGGAACGCATGCGCGCTACAAACCTACCTCAGAACCCTCCGGCGCTCTCACCGCCGGGCCATCGCGAAGGCGACCGCGAGGGCGGCAAGACCGGCGGCAATCTGCAGCGCGATATTGACCGCCGCGCTGGCGCCGCGCCCCTGCTGGACCAGCGCGAGCGTGTCGATACCCACACCCGAGAACGTCGTGAAGCCGCCCAGGATGCCGGCGAAGATCAGCGCGCGGTGCTCGATCGTCAGGGGCAGCCGGCCGGAGGCCATCGCGCCGAGGAGGAGGCCGGCGAGCGCGCAGCCGGCGACGTTCACGACCGCGGTCGCCAGCGGAGCGGGACCGCCGGCCGCACGCGTGATGGCGATGCCGACGGCATAGCGCGCCAGCGATCCGGCCGCGCCGCCGACCGCCACCATCACCCACGTCATCGGGCTCTGATCATCAGCACCGGCACCGCGACGTTGTGGCGGACGCGATCGGCGGTGCTGCCGCGCAGCAGGTCGTTCAGGAAGCGATGGCCGTGCGTCGACATCGCGATCAGATCCACGTGCTGCGCCTCGGCGACGCGCACCAGCTCGGTGGCGGGATCGCCCATCGCCAGGTGCGCGCTCGCCTCGAAGCCGGCGGCGGTGAGCTGATCCTGGATCTTCTGCAAGTAGGCGCGGTCTTCCTTCATCTCCTCCGACTCGCGCAGCGCCAGCTCGTCGTAGTGGCGCGCCGCCCAGCCGTCGGCGACGTGTACGAGCAGCAGCGACGCGCCGGTCAGCTTCGCCAGCTTCTGCACGTGCTCGAGGACGGTCGCATCCGCCCGTGAATTCTCGAGGGCGACGAGGATGTGGCTATACATTGCAGCTCACCCGAAGAAGGTCTGCCAGAGCAGCCACGCGTTCAGGGCGGCGATCAAGACCGCCACCGGCCAGGCCAGGACGAGCATCCACTTCGGCGCGACCAGCTCCCCCATCTTCCGGCGATCGCCGGTGAACATCACCAGCGGGAACACCGCGAACGGCAGCTGCAGGCTGAGGATCACCTGGCTGAGGATCAGCAGCTGGCCGGTCCCGCGCTCGCCGTAGAGATAGACGGTGATCAGCGCCGGGATGATGGCGATGAGGCGGGTGACCAGCCGGCGCAGCCAGGGACGCAGGCGGATGTTGAGGAAGCCCTCCATCACGATTTGTCCGGCCAGCGTGCCGGTCAGCGTCGCGTTCTGCCCGGAGAACAGCAGCGCCACCGCGAACAGCGTGCTGGCGAGCGACGTGCCGAGCAGCGGCGCGAGCAGTTTGTACGCGTCCGAGATGTCGGCGACATTCTCGTGCGCGGTGCCGTGGAAGGTCGCCGCCGCGACGACCAGAATCGCCCCGTTGAGGAACAACGCGCTCATCAACGCCACCGTGGAATCGATGGTCGCGAACCGCACCGCCTCCCGCCTGCTCGCGACGTCGTCCAGGTACTTTCGCGTCTGCACGATGGATGAGTGCAGATAGAGATTGTGCGGCATCACAGTGGCGCCGAGGATGCCGACTGCAATATAGAGCATCTCGGGGTTGCGGACGATCTCCCCGGAGGGGACCAGGCCGCCGGCGATGCCGGCGATGTCGGGGCGGGCGAGAAACAGCTCCACCAGAAACGACCCGGCGATGCCGACGATCAGCAGGACGACCAGCGCCTCCACGTAGCGGAAGCGCCGGTTCTGCAGATACAGCACCAGCAGCACGTCGAGCGCGGTCAGGCAGACGCCCCACATCAGCGGCAGGCCGAACAGCAGGTTCAGCGCGATCGCCGCGCCGATCACTTCCGCGAGATCGCAGGCGGCGATCGCCACCTCGCACAGCACCCAGAGCACGATCGTCGTCGGCCGGGAGTAATGATCGCGGCAGGCCTGCGCGAGATCGCGGCCGCTGACGATGCCGAGGCGCGCCGACAGCGCCTGCAGCAGGATCGCCATGAAGTTCGAGAGCAGGATGACGCTCAGGAGCGTGTAGCCGAATCTCGCGCCGCCGGCGAGGTCGGTCGCCCAGTTGCCCGGATCCATGTAGCCGACGGCGACGAGATACCCGGGGCCGGCGAAGGCGAACAGCTTGCGCCAGAAACTGCCGGTCGGTACCGGCACCGAGCCGTGGACTTCCGGCAGGCTCACCGTGGACGATGGCTGACGCCAGCTCATCTTCGATCCGAGGGGCGTCGCCCCTCGGACTCCCCGGCCAGCGCTCTCGACACACTCATACAGTGCCGTGGTACTTTACACGGCCCGTAAGCGGTTACTGAAAGGGTAAGCATCATTAGTACGACTCGCGTCCGCGCCCCGGGGGTTCCGGGAAGTCTGAAGGGCACGTGGTTTGCCAATCGCAAACCTGATGTCCCCACGGAGTCTCCGGGTCCTGGCAGCGCTCTTCGCATTCTCCTTTATCTGCTCGAGCGTCGCGGCGCAACAGGCCGACGATCCGGCGCCGGCCGTTCCGGCGTCCGCGCCGGCGCGGCAAACGGCGGCGTCGCCGAGTGTCGAGATCGATCAGATGGTCGTCAACCTGCCGACGACGCTGCCGCTGAAACGGCACCGGAGCTACTTCCGCATCACGCACCGGTTCGCGCGCGATCTGCGTCGCGGATCGTTCGGTCAGCTCGCCGAGGATCTCTTCAGTCTGGATAACGGCGCCGTCATCGGTCTGGAGTACCGCTTCGGCGTCACCGATCGCGTTCAAGCGGGCGTGAATCGTTCCATCCTCGGCAAGACGATCGAGCTGTTCGGGCGCTGGGATGCGCTGCGGCAGCAGGAGGGCCGCCCGTTCGGCCTGTCTGCGGCGGCGTCGGTGGAAGGGCAGGACAACCTCACGCTCGATCCGCAGCCGGGGATCTCGGTGACGGTGTCGCGTATGCACGGCACGCGGCTGGCGCTCTATGCCACGCCGACGTTCGTGAAGGACGCGCACACTCCGACCTTGCGGATCGGCCACGGGGATCACGATCACGGCGGCGAAGGGGCGGATGCGGCGGACGCCATTCCAGGAGAAGACAAGAACGACACCGCATTCGTCGGCCTCGGGATGCGGCTACGGGTGCTCGAGACGATGTCGATCGTCGGCGAAGTGTCGCCTCGAGTCTATGGCTACCGTCCGGATCGCGCGTCCTGGAACGCCGGGGTCGAGAAGCTGACACGGGGTCACGTGCTGCAGCTGAACGTCGGCAACACCTTCGGCACCACGCCGGGGCAGCTGGCGCGCGGCGGCAGCCGGCACGACATCTATCTGGGTTTCAACATGAGCCGGAAGTTCTGACAGCCGGCTACACAGGAGGAGTAATGATGAAGCGTCTGGTCGCAGTAACCGTTCTCGCCCTCGGGATCGCCGGGTGCGGCGGCAGCAACAACAACGGCAATCCCAACGGGCCGAGCAACACCACCGTGTTCACGGTGCAGCTGCTCCCCTCCAACGAGGTCCCGCCGGTGACCAACGCCGAGCAGTCGGCGCGCGGGACGGCGGTGATCACGATCAACTCGCAGACCAATACGATCGATTTCAGCGTCTCGCTGAACAGCTTCCCGACGACCAGCTCGCTCACCGCGGCGCACATTCATCCGGGGGCGGCGGGCGTGAACGGCGGCGTGCTGGTGGGCACCGGCCTGACCGCGGGCAACGCACCTTCGCTCTCGAGCGGGTCGGCGACGTTCTCGTTCACCGGCGTGACGCCGCAATCGGCGGACGCCATCGCCCAGATCCTCGCCAACCCGCAGAACTTCTATTTCAACGTCCACACCGCCGCCAACACGAGCGGCGCGATCCGCGGGCAGCTCCGCTAAACGGCGCCAGTGCGCGGTGCGAATTGCATCAGTGGTGCACTTCGCATCGTGCGCTTCTCGTCGTGCGACACGATCGACCTCCATCCGGTAAAGGATGCACTGACGCACTGACGCACTGACGCACTGACGCACCGCGCACTGCGCACTGCGCACTGCGCACTGAGTACTGCGCTACCTCCCGATCTTCCCCGTCGCCCCCTTCCCTTTCCGCGGGCCCAGGTTGTCGCGCGCCGGCACGTGATCCAGGTTGGCGACCCGCGCGCCCGTCGAGTAGACCAGTTGCGCGATGTGGGCGAGCTTCGGGAACTCGATCTTGCTCACTTCGTCCGTCACGTAGTGATAGTCGCGGTGCAGGCCGGTCGTATAGAAGATGATCGGGATGCCGCGTGAGGCGTAGCTGTAGTGATCGCTGCGCGTGTAGATCGACTCGGGATCCGCCGGATCGTTCATCTCGTAATCCAGCTGCATCGGCTTCTCGAGGCCGCTGTTCGCGTCCTCGTTGACGTTGTGCAGCTCGGTGCTGATGCGATCGGATCCCACCACGTAGACCTTGTTGCCTTCCTTCGGATCGTCGCAGCGGTTCCGGCCGACCATGTCGATGTTCAGGCCTGCGGCGACCTTGTCCAGCGGCACGGACGGATAGTCGGCCATGTAGCGGGAGCCGAGGAGGCCCGCCTCCTCGCCGGCGTGCCATACGAACAGCAGCGAGCGCTTGGGCTTCGGCCCGGCCGCGAACGCCTTCGCGATCGCCATCACCGCCACCGTCCCCGACCCATCGTCATCCGCGCCGTTGTTGATGACGTCGCCAGGCTTCGGTGTGTCGCGTACCTGGCCGACGCAGCCGCCCGGCGCCGCCGCCCCGCCGCCCCCGCCGCCGCGTCCCTGCGCCGGCGGCGTCTGCTGATACCCGACGTGATCGTAGTGCGCGCCGAACAGCACGTAGCTGTCGCGCAGCTTCGGATCGGTGCCCGGGATGATGCCGACGACATTGCGCGTGAGCCGCGTCTGCACCACGGTGTAGTCGGCGTCGACGTCGATCGTGATGGTGGCGTCGAGCGCGATCGGCGGCAGCGGCTCCTGCTTGTCGGCCTTCGCCTTGATCTCGGCGTAGCTCTGCCCCGCCGTGCTGAAGAGGAACTCGAAGAACGCGTCGGAGGCGGTGATCTGCGGCGGCACCTTGTTGTCGAGGCGCTGGACCGTCTGGAAGTCGCCGAGACTCGCGCCTTGCCCGCCGCGGCCCGCCAGCGCTGGAGGCGCGGCTCCGGCGGGCGGGGCTGGCGCACCCTGGCCGCCCGGCGCAGCTTGTCCACTCGGGGTCCCTGGCGCCCCCGCACCCCTGCCGCGGCCGCCGCCGAAGCCGGCCACCGGGCCGATCGCCGCGACCGCCTTCTTCAACTCGATCGCGTTGCGCGCCCGCGCCGTCAGCAGCCGCTGGCTGCCTGCGGGCATCGACTGCGGCCCGCGTCCGAGATAGATGACCACCTTCCCCGAAGCGTCGCGCCCCTTGTAGTCGTCGATGCCCGCCTCAGGCAGACTCAGGCCGTAGCCGACGAACTCCGCCTTCCCGGTGATCGTCTGCTTGCCCCCCTGGTTGGCCGGGAACGTCACCCCTTCGCCGTCCTTGAACGTCTTCGTCTGCCCGTTGGCGGTCACCGTGACGGTCGAATTCCGCGTGACGTTGACCCCGAGCACCTTCACCACCTGGAAGTACGACCCGTCGTCTCCCCCGGGCTTGACGCCCCACGCCTTGAGGTGATCCGCGATGTACGACGCGGCGAGGCCCAGCCCCTCGGTGTAGACCTGCCGTCCCTGAAGCTGATCGGACGCCAGGTACGTGAGCCATTCCTTCAGATCCGCCGGGGTGATCGCGGATACGCCGGTCAGCTTGCGCACCTGCGCGGCGCCGCCGGCCTGCAGCAGCAGCACGGCCGCGGCAAGCGCTCCGCCGAGGGCGGAGTACGAGCGAGATTTCATGAATCCATCCTCCGTAAACAAATGTATACGGAGAACGGCGACGGCGCGCTTACCCGTCCGTGCGGAGGGTGCGCATCGGATCGACCCGCGCGGCGCGCCGGGCGGGCAGTCCGTTGGCGAGCAGCGCCGTCAGGATCAACACCGCCGTGACGCCGAGCAGGACGCGCGCGTCCCGGGCGCTGACGCCGAACAGCGCGTCGCCGAGCTGCTCCGCCACCGCGATCGATCCCGCGACACCGAGCGCGACGCCGATCAGGACGGCCCCGAGCCCGGTTGCCGCGACGCTGCGGACGATGTTCCTGGTGCGCGCGCCCAGCGCGACCCGGATGCCGATCTCGCGCGTCCGCTGGGTGACCAGGTAGGTCGAGACGCCGTAGGCCCCTCCGAGCGCCAGGACGAACGCCAGGGACGCGAACACGGCGAGCATCCACGACAACGCGGCGCGCAGCGCCGTCGACCGCCGGATCTGGTCGTCCATCGTCCGGGCGCGGTACAGCGGGACTTCGGGATCCATCTGGCGCAGCGCGTCGCGCAGCGCGGGCGTCACCGAGGCCGGCGGCACCGTCGCGTGGACGGCAACCATCATCGTGGAGCGCGGCATCTTCCCGAGGGGAAAGTAGATGCCCGGCCGCACCGGACGGTCGAGGCCGTAGTGCTTCACGTCGGCCACCACGCCGACGACCGGAATCCATTTCGCGCGCGGATCGAAATACTTGATGCGCCGTCCGGCGCCGCTCGCGCCGGCGCCCCAGAACGTCCGCACGAACGACTCGTTGACGACGACGGCGCCATCCGACTGCGGCGTTCCGTCCCCGTCTTCGAGAAAGCGTCCCTCCTTCAGCCGGAGTCCGATCGCCTTGAAGTACCCCGGAGACGCGGCGCGCGTCAGGATCACGGGATTCTTGCCGTCGGGGCTGGGCAGCGCGCCGTCGACCTTGAAGAAATTGCCGAGATGGCAGCCGGAGATCGGCGCGCACGTCGTGAGGCCCGCCGCGTCCACGCCGGGGATGGACGCGACACGGCGCTCGAACTCGGTCCAGAACGCGACCCACTGCTCTTCCTTGGGGCGCGTCCCCTCGGACAACGGAATGGTGGCCACGAGCACGCCGTCGGTGCGGAAGCCGGGATCGACGTTCCGCACGCGATCGAATGCCTTCACCAGGAGGGTCCCGCACACCAGCAGCATCGCGGCAAGGGCGAACTCTGCCGCGACCAGCCAGCGCAGGGTGCGGCGTCCGCGCGGCGAGGCCGTCGTACCGCTGGTCGTCGCGTGAACTGCCGATCGCAGATCGCCGCCGACGGCGTGCAGTGCCGGCGCCCAGCCGAAGACGATTACCGTTCCGACCACGGTCAGGACGGCGAAGCCGACCACGCGGGCGTCGAGATGGAACGCGGCCCAGCGCGGAAGCTGATCGGGGATGATCCCCACCAGCGCTGCGAGGGCCCACCGTCCCGCCGCCAGTCCGATGGCGCCGCCGATGCCGGCCAGCATCAGGTTCTCGATCAGCAGCTGTCTGATCAGCCTCGCCCGGCTCGAGCCGAGCGCGAGGCGGATGCCCATTTCCCGGCGGCGCGCCAGCGCCCGCGCCAGCATCACCGCGGCCACGTTGGCGCAGGCAATGAGGAGGAGCACCGCGACGGCGCCGGTGACGGTCCTGGCCGCCCCTCGATAGTCGCGCACGAAGGTCTCGTGAAGCGGCCGCACGAAGGGCGTGACCGTGCGCGCCTTGTCTTTCGTGTCCCAGATCGGCTGATGGGCGCGCTTGATGTCGGCGTCTGCCTGCTCGACGGTAACCCCTGGTTTCATGCGGCCGATCGCGTCGCCGCCGTAGCTCTCGAACGGCTGCGCGACGTCACCCGCGTACGGCACGAACAGCCGCACGTCGTCGGGAAACGACGCCGCACGCGGCATGACGCCGACGATCGTCCTGGCGACCCCGTTGAGCCGAAGCGAACGGCCGAGCACGCCGCGATCCGACCCGAAGCGCTCGCGCCAGAGCGCTTCGCCGAGCAGCACGACCGGCTGACTCCTGGGGCGGTCTTCCTCCGCGGTGAAGCTCCGTCCCAGGATCGGTTCGACGCCGAACACGCGCAGGAAGTCGTACGTGATCTCGATGCCGCGGATCCGTTCGGCGCCGCTCCCGTCCGCCACGTTGAAGTCCGTCGTCTGGTAGGCGGCGATCGCTTCGAACAGCTTCTGGTCCTTCTGCCAGCGATCGAAGTCCGGATAGTTGATGCCGACCACCTCGAGGTTCCACTTGGGAGCCGCGGTGTTGATGTAGACCAGGCGGTCGGGCTGCGGGAACGGGAACGGGCGCAGGAAGAGCCCGTTGACGATGCTGAACACCGCGATGTTGGCGGCGATGCCCAGGGCGAGCATCAGCACGGCCAGGGCGCTCGCGCCGCGCTGCCGGAGCAGCGCGCGCCAGGCATATCGCACATCCGATCCCGCCATGAAGGCCGTCCTTTCGTCGATGAGGAGCGTGAGCGGCACCCGCTCGGGAGAGCGGGACGCAAACCGGGCGCGCAGCAGATCGGAAATCGCGCGCGTCCACACAGCCGCCGGGGCCAGACCTCCGGCGGCGCGCGCGGCTGCCAGGCGGTCGGCGAACAGCTCCGTCATGTCGTCGCCGTGGGCGTCGCGCAGCGGCCGCGGCGCCAGGCGCAGCAGCAGGCGATAGAGCCGCAGCATCACGCGTCTCCGGTGCGGGTGCGGGCGCGGGCCAGGCGCGCCAGGCGGCTGAGGCGATCCGCCTCCTCCGTCAGCACGGCGCGGCCGGTGCGGGTCAATCGGTAGTAGCGCCGGCGCTCGCTCTCGTCCTGGGGATGCTCTTCCAGCGCTTCAATCCACTTGCGCGTGCGGAGCTCGTCGAGGGAGCCGTACAGCGTCGCCGGCCACAACTTGACGGAGCCGTCGCTGAGCGATTGGACGTCGCGCGCGATGGCGAGCCCGTGCCGCTCCCCATCCGCGAGCGCGAGGAGGATGTAGAAGAAGTGCGGCTTCAGCGACGGGCCGGTCATGGCGGCGGCATTATATTGATTCATATAATATCGGTCAATACCATCCTGGCGCCGGGCTTGCAGCCGGGCTCCGCGGGGGGTAACGATGCGGCGAGCGATCCGGAGTTTTGCGGTACTCGCGTTCCTAGTGTTGGCACCGGCGGGGCGCGCCAGCGCCGAACCGATTCTGGTCACCGGCGGCAGCACGTTCCTGTACTGGGATTCGTCGGGGAGCAACGTGACGCTCCTGGGCGACGGCCTGCGCGTGATGACGGACAGCTATGGCGGCGGCCTTACCTTCCTGACGACCGGACTTCGGCGCCTCGACGGACAGCTGCTGTTCGGCAGCATCGGGTCCGCACCACACATCTGGAGCGTCACCATTGATGGGGTGGATTATTCGGCGTACTTGAGCGGATCGCTGGCGTTCGCCACGGACCCGGCGGTGGTGCCGCCGCTCGCCCGGAACCAGGAGGCCACCGTCACGGCCCCCTTCACCATGATGGGGACGCTCCGCGGAACGACGGGCGTTCTCGGCACCGGGGACCTGGTGTTCGAGGTCGCGCTGCAGGGCGCCGGGACCGCCTCAGCGAGCGGGTTCGGCGCGGACACGAACCTGCTGAGAATCGGCGGGGTGCACTACCAGTTCGCCGCCGCACCGGCGGCGACGCCGGAGCCGGCCACGCTGCTCCTCATGGGCACCGGCCTGGCCGGGGTGCTGCTGCGGCGCCGCGCGCACGCCTGAGCCGGTCCGGGCGCGCCCGGCGCCTTCCTGTACGTGCGATTCGCGAAATTCAACAGCGTGGGCGTGGCGGGCTTCGTGGTGCAAATCGCGGTGCTCGCCGCGCTGCTCCATGCGGGCGTGCACTACCTGGCCGCCACCGTCCTCGCGGTGGAGTCGGCGATCCTGCACAATTTCTTCTGGCACGAGCGCTGGACCTGGCGCGACCGGCCCGCCGCGGGGCGCGGCCGGCTCGATCGCCTCTGGCGCTTTCACGCGCTGAACGGGCTCGTGTCGCTGGCGGGAAACCTGCTGCTGATGCGGCTCTTCGTCGGCACGCTCGGCATGGCGCCGATCCCGGCGAACCTGGCCGCCGTGCTGGCCTGTGCGCTGGTGAACTATACCGCCAGCGATCGGCTGGTGTTCTCGCCGCGGGCTAAATGCCTTCCGCGATGAGCAGCTGCGAATCGGACGTCGCCTGGCGCAGCGCCTTTGCTTCGGCATACTCCGGCGACGCCCACCACGCCCTGGCCTGCTCCACGCTCGGGAACTCGACGACGACGAGCCGGCGCGGGGACCAGGTTCCTTCCATCGTGTGCGTCTTGCCGCCGCGCACGAGGAAGCGGCCGCCGAACTTCGCGACGCTCGGCGGCACCATCGCTTTGTAGTCCTCGTAGCGGACCGGATCCTTCACCTCGACCTGGACGATGACGTAGGCCGCCATCTCAGCGCCCCGCGGCCGTCGCGGTGCCGATCGCCGCCGGCGTCCGCATCACCAGGTTCTCGATGAAGAACTCCATCATCCGCTGCGCGTTGACGTTGGAGTGCCCGGCGTCGGGCCCGACCTGCACCTCGAAGCTCTTGCCGGCCTGCTGCAGCGCGCGGATCAACTGCAGCGCGTTCGACGGGTGCACGTTGTTGTCCGCGGTGCCGTAGTAGATGAGCAGCCGTCCTTTCAGGTTGGCCGCGTAGGTCATCGCCGACCCGGCGTCGTACCCGGCGGTGTTCTCTTCCGGGATCCACATGTAGCGTTCGGTGTAGATCGAGTCGTAGTTGCGCCAGTCGGTCACCGGCGAGGCCGCCGACCCGGCCGCGAACACGTCGGGATGCCGCAGCACCGACATCGCGGCGCTGTAGCCGCCGTAGGACGAGCCGTGGATGCCGACGCGCGCGCGATCGAAGTACGGCCGGCTCCACAGCGCTTTCACCCCCGCGGCCATGTCGTCCATCTCCACCTGTCCGAGCTTCTGGTAGACCTGGTCCAGCGTGCGCTTGCCGCGCCCGGGGTTGGAGCGCGAGTCGAGCGTCAGCACCAGGAAGCCGTACTCCGTCGTCGGGCTCGGCAGCGTGAACCGCTCGCTCGTCGCGCCGGAGCCCGGCCCGCCGTAGACACCGGCGAGCGCCGGGTACTTCTTCGCGGGATCGAAGTTCGACGGAAAGTGGATCAGGCCGTAGAGCGGCGTCCTGCCGTCCGCCGCGGTGTAGGTGAACATCTCGACCTTCTTCAGGCCCAGACGATCGAACGCCGTGGTATCGCTCTTCGCGAGTTCGGCCACGACGCGGCCGTCGCTGTCGATGAGACGCGTGAACGGGGGCGTATCGTGGGCCTGCGCGACGTCGACGAACAGGGTCCCGTCCGGTGAGGCGTTGACGGTGTGGTGCAGCGCGGGATCGGTGAGCCGGCGATCGTTCCTGCCGTCCAGCCCGACACGATGGAGCTGGATCTTCATGAAGTTGTCGCCGTCCCGCGCGGTGTAGAAGAGAAGACCGCGCGCCTCGTCCACGCGCACGATGTTCTCCGCCTCGAAGGTGGTGTGCGACGTCAGCGGAGCGAGGAGCTTGCCGCCGAGATCGTAGAGATAGAAATTCTTCCAGCCGTTGCGCTGCGACTCCCAGATGAACCGCTTGCCGTCCTTCAGGAAGCGCATCTCCGGCCGGTTCTCGATCCACCCGGTGGGCCATTCCTCGTGCACGACGGCGCGGCACTGGCCAGTGTCCGGGCTGCAGGCGGCCAGCTCGAGGATGTTCTGCCGGCGGTTGGTCCGGTTGAGGAGAATCTCGCTGCCGTCGGGCGACCAGGCCACGTTGTAGACGTAATGGCCGACGGCGGCGTTGTCGAACGGCTGGCCGTCCCGCACGTCGATGCGCAGCGGCTTTCTCGACGCGACGTCGTAGACATAGAGGTCGACGACGGGATTCGGCTTGCCCGGCTTCGGATACGCCTCGACGTCGAGCGTGTCCTGGACCTGCGTCTGGTTCGTCTGCAGGTAGTAATCGGGGACGGCCTTCTCGTCGAAGCGGTAGTAGGCGATCCTGCGGCTGTCGGGCGACCACCACATCGCAGTCCGCTGCGCCAGCTCCTCGCCGTACACCCAGCTCGCCGTGCCGTACTTGATGCGGTCCTTCTCGCTGCCGTCAGTGGTGATCTGCACCGCGCCGGTGCCGTCCGGCGCGCTCACCCACAGATTGCGATCCTTGTAGAACGCCTTCAGCGACTTGTCCGGCGCCTCCGCCGATTCGAACTGGCGGCCGCGCGCCGGCTGCCCCTGGCCGCCGCGCCCGCCGCGCCCCCCCTGCGCGCCGCCGAAGCCGGCGCCGCCGCGTCCGCCCGCGGCGGAGGGCGCATCGCCAATGATCGTCGCCGTCTTCGCGGCGACGTCGTAGCGGTACCGCTTGCCGTCCCAGGCATATTCGCAGGCGGAGCCGTCCTCCTTCCACTGCACCGCAAGCGAGCCGAGCTTCACCGAGCCGGGAATCTCGCGGCTCATCTTCTCGAACTGCTCGTACCCGGGCATCGTCTTCAGGCGGTCCTGCGCCGCGAGCGGGAACGACAACCCCGCGCACGCCGCCGCGACACACGCCCACCGGCACGCTGAAACTCTCATCAATACTCCCTGGGCGGATAGTGTAACCGGTTACCGGTTACCGGTTACCGGTTACCGGTTACCGGCTACCGGCTACTGTGCTGCGAGCCAGTCACGGATGTCGTCGACGAACGCTTCGCCGAGCAGCTGCGCCTTGCGGGCGCCGATGCCGTAGACCCCGCTGAGCGCCTCGACGGTGGAGGGTTTCAGCCGCGCCAGCTCGCGAAGCGTGGTGTCGTGGAAGATCACGTACGGCGGCACGCCGCGCTCGCGCGCGATGCGCAGGCGGACGGCACGCAGGCGGTCGAACAGCTCCTGTTCGGCGTAGGTGACCGCCTCGCCGCCGGCCCGCGGCCGAAGCGGCCGGCGATCGCGGTCCTTCACGACGCGGCGCTGGCGCGCCAGGCTGAGCCCGGGCAGGGCGGCGGCGTCCTTGAGCAGCGCCACCCCGGCATCGGTCAGCGCCAGCACCGGATACGGCTCGTCGATCTGCCGGAGCAGCCCTTCCGCGGTCAACTGCTCGATGTATCCGCGTACCTCCGACACGGCGGCATCCCGCAGCAGACCGAACGTGCTCAGCTCCTGATGCCCGCGCCGGGTCACCTGCTCGCTCTCCGAGCCGCACAGCACGTTGGCGACGTGGGCCGCGCCGAAGCGCTGCCCGACACGCGCAACGCACGACAGGATCTTGCGCGCCGTGGGAATCGCATCGGCCACCGCCTCGAGCTCCCCGAGACAGTAATCGCACGCACCGCAGTCCGCTTTCGCGTAGCGCTCGCCGAAGTACGACACCAGATGCCGATGGCGGCAGCCGACGCCGGAGGCGTAGCGCTCCATGTCGCGCAGCAGGGCGCGGCGCGCGTCCGTCAGCTCGCCGTTGCGCTCGAGCATCACGCGCCACTTCAGGAAGTCGGCGCCGGAGTAGACCAGCACGCATTCGGCGGCGAGCCCGTCGCGCCCGGCGCGGCCGGACTCCTGCTGGTAGTGCTCCAGGGACTGCGGCGCGCCGGCGTGCAGCACGAAGCGCACGTCCGAGCGATCGATCCCCATGCCGAACGCGACGGTGGCGACGACCACGTCCGCGTCTTCGTTGAGGAAGCGATCCTGGTTGCGGTGCCGTTCGCCGTCCTCGAGCCCGGCGTGATACGGCACGGCGCGCACGCCGGTGGAGGCCAGCCACGCCGCCAGCGCGTCCACCTCCCGGCGCGACGTGCAGTACACGATCCCGGCGTTGCCGCGGTGGCGATCGAGCACGTCCTGCACCTGCCGCTTCAGGCTGGCGCGCGGCACCACCCGGTAGATCAGGTTGGGGCGGTCGAACGATCCGACGAGCTCCACCGGATCGCGCAGCGCCAGCTGCGAGGCGATGTCCCGCCGCACGCGCGCCGTCGCGGTCGCGGTGAAGGCATGCAGGGCGACGCGCGGATATCGCGCGCGCAGCGCGCCGAGCTGCCGGTACTCGGGCCGGAAATCGTGCCCCCACTGGCTGATGCAGTGCGCCTCGTCGATGGCGATATACGCGATGCTGCCGAGCATCTGGACGAAGCCGTCGCTGCCCTCGCCCGCCAGCCGCTCGGGTGAGACGTAGACCAGCGCGTAGCGCCCTTCGCGAATGCCGGCGGCCACCGACGCCTTCTCGTCCGCCGCGAGCGAGCTGTTGTAACACGCCGCCGCGATGCCGTTCTCGACCAGCGTGTCGACCTGATCCTTCATCAGCGAGATCAGCGGCGAGACGACCAGCGCCGGACCGTGCGGCAGGCCTGCGCCCTCCGCGCGCGCGTCTCCCTTGACCAGCGCCGGCGCCTGAAAGCAGAGCGACTTGCCGCCGCCGGTGGGCAGCACCACGACCGAGTCGCGGCCGCCGAGGATCGCATCCATGGCGTCTCGCTGCAGTGGACGGAAGGAGGTATAGCCCCAGTAGCGGGACAGAACGGCGTCGAGGGTCACGAGCAGAACAGCACCACTATAATCCCCGTCGATGCGATACGCCATCTGTCTTGCGCTGCTCGCCGCCGTGAGTCACCTCGAAGGCCGCCAGCGAGCCGAGGGACCCGCCCCGCCGTTCCGTGTCGAGGAAACCACCATCGCGCAGATTCACGAGGCGATGAAGACCGGGCGGCTGACCTGCCGGGGGCTCGTCGACACCTACCTGCGCCGGATTCACGCCTACGACAAGAACGGGCCGGCGATCAACGCGCTCGTCGTGATCAACCCCGACGCGCAGAAGCTCGCGGACGATCTCGACCGCCGGTTCGCGCAGGGCGGGCTGAGCGGCCCGCTCCACTGCATCCCCGCGATCGTCAAGGACAACTTCGAGACCATCGGGCTGCAGAGCGCCGCCGGATCGCTGTCGCTGCGCGGCTTCGTCTCCACCAAAGACGCGTTCCAGGTCAGGCGCATCAGGGACGCAGGCGCCATCGTCCTCGCCAAGTCCAACATGGCGGAGTTCGCCTTCAGTCCGTACGAGACGGTGAACTCGATTCTGCCTGGCTATTCGCGCAATCCCTACGCGCTGGATCGCGTCACCGCGGGGTCGAGCGGCGGCACGGCGGCCGCGGTCGCGGCAAACCTCGGCGCGATCGGCCTGGGCAGCGACACCGGCAACTCGATTCGCGGTCCCGCCGCACACCAGGCGCTGGCGGGCATCCGTTCGACGATGGGGCTGACGAGCCGCGCCGGTGTGGTGCCGCTCAACCTGCTCGCCGACATCGCCGGCCCGATGACGCGCACGCTGGCGGACGCCGTCGCCGTGCTGCAGGTGATCGCGGGGGAAGATCCGGACGATCCGGCAACCGCCGCGGCGCGGGGGCGCACGATTCCGAACTATGCCGCCTCGCTGCAGCGGGAGGGACTGAAAGGGGCGCGCATCGGCATCCTGCGGCAGGCCTACGAACGCGACACGACGGATCCCGAGGTCGTCGACGTGTTCATGGCCGCCGTCGGCGATCTCGAGCGGGCCGGAGCAACGATCGTCGACCCCGCGCGTGTCGAGCTCGGCGAGGTGCGACGGCAGCAGGGGGCGGGCTCGTGCGGCGGATTCAAGTACGACATCAATCGCTATCTCGCCGGCCACGGCGATCGCGCTCCGGTCAAGACGCTGGAGGAAATCATCCGCTCGCGGCGGTTCCATCCGTCTGTGGAAGTGCGGCTGCGCTCCGCCGAGGAAGGAGCGGCGAACGGCCCCGAGACGCCGGCGTGCAGGGCCGAATCGGAATACCGCGACGCCTTCCGCGCGGCGGTGGCGAAAACGATGGAGACGAACAAGCTGGATGCGTTCGTGTATCCGACCTGGAGCAATCCGCCCAGACTGATCGGCGATCTGAACACGCCGCACGGCGACAACAGCCAGGTGTTCTCGCCGACGACGGGCTGGCCGTCGATCAACGTGCCGATGGGATACACCCGCGGCACGCTGCCGGCCGGCATCACCTTCTTCGGCCGCGCGTGGAGCGAAACGACGCTGATCAAGCTCGCCTACGCGTACGAACAGGCGACGCGTCACCGGCGGCCGCCGGCCTCGACGCCGCCCCTACGCTGATCCGTCCGCGACGAGCAGCGTCCGGATCACCAGCTCCGCGACTTCCGTGAAGAAGGGGCGCGGAATGCGATCCGCCGTGTCGGTCGGCTTGTGATAGTCCGCGTGGTCCTCGACGCCGTAATAGAGCGTCCGCACACCGGCGGTGTGGAACGGGCCCTGATCCGACTGCTGGGTCCAGTCCTCGGCGCCGCCGGCTCCCTTCGAGGGGCGGTCGTGCCCGAACCGCACGTTCAGCCTGCGCCCTTCGGCGGCTCGCGTCACGACCTCGATCAGCTCGGGATGAAACGCGGTGCCGGATGCGAAGATCGTCGCGGTGTCGCTGCGTGACACCATGTCGAGGTTGAGCATCAGCCGGATGCGCTCGAGATCCACCAGCGGTCTGGCGACGAAGTGCTTCGCGCCGCGCAGCCCCTGCTCTTCCCCGTCGAACGCGATGAACACGACCGAATGGCGCAGCGGATGCCGCGCCACGTACGCGGCGCCCTGGAGCATCGCCGCGACACCCGAGGCGTTGTCGTCCGCGCCGCGGTACACCACGCCGTTCCTGACGCCGAGGTGATCGTAATGCGCCGTCAGCAGGAGGAACTCGTCCGGGCGGGCGGTGCCGCGGACGACGCCGACGATGTTCGCCGCCGCGCGGCCGCCGGCGGTGAACCGCTGCTCGAAGCTCCTGCCGAGCGGCTGCAGACCCAGCTCGCGAAAACGGCTCGCCACGTACGCCCGCGCCCGCAGGTTCCCTGGCGTGCCGGTGCGGCGTCCCTGCATGGACGGCGCCGACAGCGCTTCCACGTCGTTCATCAGGCTGACGGCGTCGACGGCCGCCGGCGCCTGCGCGGCGCCGCCGAGTACGAACCCGACGATACTTAGGATCAGAAGCATGACGCTCGAGCACATGGCCGTCGCGTGCGGCCTCGCCAATATCTATCTCACCGTCCGCCAGAACATCTGGTCGTGGGCGTTCGGCGCGGTGATGGTGTCGCTGTACATCTACATCTTCTACAACGCCAGGCTCTACTCCGACGCGATCCTGAACGTGTTCTTCCTCGTCATGCAGTTCTACGGCTGGTATCAGTGGACCCGCGGCCCCGTCGAGCATGCGGTCTCGCTCTCGCCGGTCACGCGGCTCCGCGCCCGCGGCTGGACCCTGACCCTCGCCGGCGCCATGGCCGGCACGGCCGCGCTCGGCACGCTCATGGACCGTTTCACCGACGCGGCGCTCCCCTACCCCGACGCCTTCACCACCTCGCTGAGCGTCATCGCGCAGTTCCTGCTGACCCGCAAGATCCTGGACAACTGGACGCTGTGGATCGTCGCCGACGTCATTTACGTCGCGATGTACACCAATCGCGGCCTCTACTGGACCGCGGGGCTCTACGTCGTCTTCCTGATTCTCTGCGTCAAAGGCTACTTCGAATGGAGCCGTTCGGCCGCCAGGCCGTTGTAGCGCAGCACCAGGTCGTTCAGCCGCTCGATGTCGCGCTGGACGAAGCCGGCCCCCTCGTCCAGGTCCGCGTTGTCGAGCCCGTCGCGGATTCCTTCCAGCACGAACGCCGCCTGCTCGACGTCGACCTTGCCGTCGCTGTTGACCGAGCAGCACTCGCCGCTGGCGACGATGGCGTCGAGCGTCGCCGCGTACGCGGCGCAGGCGTCGCCCTCGGCACGCGTGCCGATCTCGGTCAGCCCGCTGCCGAGCGCGCGGAGCAGCACCGATGCCCGCCGGCAGGCATGCCGCTCGTCGTCATTGAGCGTGAGATTGAGCTCCATGCGGCATCTCCCTGTGATTGACCGGCGTCTCGCCGGTGTCGAGCACGCGATCGTCGACGTCGATGAACTCCCAGCGGTAGCTTTCCGGACGAAGCGTCAGCTTCAGCACGCCGAACTTGTCGAAGCGCGCGTACTCGCTGTTGGGCGTGTCCTTGGTGCGTCCCGCGAGCCGCCGTCCGCCGGTGCCGACGATGAACATCCGCGGACCGTGCGGGTCCGGAATCTGATCCGGACGCTGCGGCGCGAAGCGCTCGTAGTGGTGCGCATGGCCGTTCAGGATCAGCTCGGCCCGCGCGGCGTACATCTCGTTCCAGAACCAGCGCGGCTTCTTGCTGTCGCGGTGCGCCCCCGAGCCCCATCGCGGCCGGTGCCAGATCGCGAGAATCGGCGGGAAGCGGCGGGCGGCGAGATCGCGCCGGAGCCACTGCAGCTGCGGCGAGTGCGCGTCCTGGTCGATTTCGCTGTTCAGCGACACGAGGTGCCATCCGGCTTCAGGCAGCGGCACGCTGAAGTAGCTGCGCTGCGGCGTCCCGGCTCGCAGCTCGCCGAAGTAGTGGAAGTACGGCGTCGCCGCGGCGGTGCGGTAATCGTGATTGCCGGGACAGCTATACGTGCGGCCGAGCAGATCCGGCTGACCCCACGTCGGCGTGTAGTGATCGCGATACTCGTCGAACTTGCCGCGGTTGTAGGCGTTGTCGCCGAGCGCGAGGATCAGCGCCCCCGGGTTCTGCGCGATGATGCGGCGGGCCAGCGCGGCGGTCGCGCCGGCCCCCGGGTTGCGTCGCGCCGGCCCGCACATGTCGCCGACCGCGATGACGACTTGTCCGGCCACCTAGCGAGTGAAGCGGATCGAGCTGACGACGCGGCCGAAGACGTTGCGATAGCTGTCGTACTCCCGCGTCGGCGCCACGCCGACGATGTAGAACAGCGAGCCGTCGCTCAGCTGGGTCGTGTAGAGATCGACGACCTCCTGGCCGCCGGTCGCTTCGGAGACGTTGGTCAGCGTCGTGCGCAGACCCTGACGTCCGCCGATCGTGCCGCGCGCGTAATTCGACTGCCGGCGCAGCTGCGGATTCCCCTGCTGCAGCCCCTGGATCAGCTCGTCGGTCGCGGTCTGCAGATCGTGCGTCTCCTGCCGCGCCACCCCCACCTGCACGCCATGCGTGAACACGCTCTGGCCGTTGACCGCCCCGTAGGCCCCCTCCGGCGCGAAGGTCACCGAGTTGGCGTCCCCGAGCTCGCGCCAGTTCGCCGGCACGCTGATGCGGAAGAGATTCCCTTCGTCGTACGTCTGGTAGCGCGAGTCGGGACGCTCCACGTTGCCCGTCACCGGACGCGACTCGCCGCCCGTGGTACGGCCGGCGCGGCTGTTGCGCGCCACCTCCTCCGCCGACGGCGCCGGCGAGAGCGAGCGCAGATGCGCCCGGACGGTCTGGAACTCGCGGGTGTCCCGCGTCGCCGACGCCACGCGCAGGCGGCTGGCTTCCTGGTTGATGTAGCTGTAGCGGTTGCCGGGATCCGGATGGGAGCTGAGCCACTGCGGCGCGCCGGACCCGCCCTCCTGCTGAATCGTGCGGAACACGTTCGCCATGTCGCGCGGGTCGTAGCCGGCGGCCGCCATGATCCGCGCGCCCAGCAGGTCCGCCTGCTTTTCGTACTCGCGGCCGTACTTGAGGAAATACGTGCCGAGGCCGAACTGCGACCCCTGGGCGATCACCTGCCCGGCGGTGCCGCCGATGATCGCGCCGGCGATCTGACCGGCGATCTGGCCGATGGCGAACGGCGTCGCCTTGGTCTGCTGCGCGGTGCCGTGGCGCAGCGCGACGTGGCTGATCTCGTGCGCCATGACGCCGGCGACCTCCCCCTCGTTCCGCGCCTTCTCGATCATGCCGCGGTTGACGAACATCGGCCCGCCGGGCAGCGCGAAGGCGTTGATCTCGCGCAGGTTCACCCCGCGGAACGTGTACTGGAACTCGGGATGGTCGAACTCGGACGGAATCCGCGCCACCAGCCGGCGTCCAATCTCGTTCAGGTACGCGTTGACCTGCTCGTCGCGCATGACCGGGAGTTCCTTCTCCACCTGCTGCGCCGCCTCGCGTCCGAGCTGCACGTCATCTTTCGGGCTGTACTTGTTCTTCGGCGCCGTTATGACGGTCTGGCCGTCCGGCGCGGTCCGCGTTTCCGCGGCGGACGTGGCGCATGCCGTCAGGCTCGCCGCGACGAGGACAACCTTCAACCGCGATCGCAACATCACTGTCTGACCCTCCAACTCAGCCTTGGCGGCTGTCACGGGTTGAACTGCGGGAATCGTACCAACTTCCCGGCCGCGGTTCTGCTAAGGGATTCTCGCGAATCGCAGGTCCCAGACGCGGTCGAGCTTCACCCCGAGGTCAGTGACGGCGTTTCCCGTTCTATGGAAGGTGACTGTCCCCAGTGAAGGAACGCTGAAGACATCTCTGGCGATGGGCCGCATGCGCAGCACGGTGTCGGGCCGGCGTTTGATGATCAGCTCGCTGCCGTCGAGCGCGACGGCCAGCTCCGCTTCCGCCTCGTCGCTGCGATACCGCCCCACGTAGGCGTCGACGTCCGGCTTCGCGGGACTGAACGGTGGGGACTGAACGCCGCGGCCGTTCGAGGCGGTCGCAGGGGGCGGCGCGGTCAGCGCCGCGCCGAGATAGGTCTCGGCGACGGCGTGCGCGTACTGCGTCGGGTTGGCACTTCCGGCATTGCACAGCACCGCGATCGACAGGCGTTGATCCGGATAACGGACGAGGAACGCGCGATACCCGGCAGTCGCCCCGCTGTGGCTGACCTCGCGCACGCCGCGGTAGGTGCGGACGTAGAGCCCCAGCGCGTACTCGTGCGCGCGGCCGTCCGCGAACGTTCCCGGCGTCTGCTGCGCGGTCACGAGCCGCAGGTCGCCGATCGTCGGCGACGCGAAGTTCTCGTTCCACCGCAGGAGATCCCCGACCGTCGTCAGCAGCCCGCCGTTGCCGTGCACGTTCTCGAACGGCATGTCCTCGCGGTAGCCGGCCGGCGACGGCGCGTAGGCAATGGCGCGGTTCCTGACGATCCGCGTGTAGTCGTCGCGCCACGACGTGCGCGTCATGCCGAGCGGCGTGAAGATGCGGTCGCGCGAGAACTCCGCGAACGACTGCCCGCTGACGCGCGCAACCAGGATGGCGGCCAGGTTGTAGCCCGTGTTGCTGTAGGACCAGTTGGTGCCGGGCGCGAAGTTGAGCCCCTTCTGCCGCGACACGATGTCGAGCACGTGGGCGTGCGTGTGCACGCGGCGGCCGCGCGGCCATCCGGCGAGCCCGGCCACTTCACCCCAGTCCCGCAGTCCGCTGGTGTGCGTCAGCATGTGGCGGATGGTGATCGTCCGATCCGGGCCGTAGTCGGGAAGTTCCGGCACGTACTTGCGGACGGGATCGTCGAGCGACAGCTTGCCGTCCCTGGCCAGCAGGAGCACGGCCGCGGCGGTGAACTGCTTCGACACCGACCCCGCCTCGAAGATGGTGTCTGCCGTGTTCGGCACGTCGCGTTCGAGATCCGCCATGCCGTAGGCCCGCGCGAGCGCGACCCGGCCGTCTCTGCCCACGCCAACCGCGCATCCCGGTGTCGAGGCCGTCCAGCGCGCGAACACGGCGTCGACCGTGCTGTCGGACGCCGGCCTGGTGGCGGACTGTCCGAACGCAAGCGAACCGGCAGCGACCGCCACCGCGGCCGCGAACAGGACGTTGGTGCGCTTCATGAGCGCGCATCTTACCCCGGCCGGCCGGATCCGGAACGCTGCGTCCCGCGGGCGCGCACCCCGGCGGGGCAGGCGGCGCCCAACGCCAGTCTTTTCCGGGTGATCGGGATGGCGCCGCCCTTGCTGTCCGGGTGCCGCCGGCGACCGCGAAGTCCCGATGCGCACGTTCCTCGACGACGTGATCCGCGACATCCACCAGGCGTGGCGGCTGATGCGGCGGACGCGCGGCTTCACGCTCGCCGCGGTCGCGGTGCTGGCCATGTGCATCGGCGCCAACACCGCCGTCTTCTCCGTGGTCAACGCGCTGCTGCTGCGGCCGCTGCCCTTCCCCGACGCCGGGCAGATCGTGCAGGTGGTCATCACGCACGATCCGTCGCGAGCGAGCTACACGCTCGACACCTCGATCCCCAAGTTCTTCGCCTGGAAGCAGAGCGTTCGCATCTTCAGCCACCTCGCCGCGTACCAAGCGGCCGATCCCGGCGTGAACCTGATCGGCGCCGGACCTCCCGAACATCTCTCGGCGCTGCACGTGTCGCAGGACTACTTCGGCGTGTTCGGCGCCCGGCCGCTGTTCGGCCGCACCTTCCGATGGCAGGAGGATCGTCCCCGCGGGCCGCACGTGGCCGTGCTCTCCCACGGCTTCTGGATGCGCCGGTTCGGCGGGGACCCCGGCGTGATCGGGCGCGTCCTGCCGCTGGGCGGCGCGTCGTACGAGATCGTCGGCGTGCTCGGCGCGGCGTTCCGGCCCGATCCGCCGGCCGACGTCTACCTGCCGCTCCAGGCGGATCCGTTCAGTCTGGACTTCGCCAACTCCGTCCGCGTCGTCGGCAGGATGTTCCGCAACGTCACGGCGGCGCGCGCCGGCGGGCAGCTGGCGAACACCTCGGCAGAGTTCCGGGTGAAGTTCCCGCTCTCGATGGGCCCGTGGGAGGACTTCTGGGCGGTGCCGCTTCGCGACGCGATGATCGGCGATGTGAAGCCGGCGCTGCGGATGCTGACCGGCGCGGTCGCGTTCGTGCTCCTGATCGGCTGCGCCAATGTCGCGACGCTGCTCCTCGCGCGCGGGCAGCGGCGGCGGCGCGAGATCGCGACGCGCACCGCGCTCGGCGCGCAGCGCTCACGGGTGATCCGGCAGCTGCTCACCGAAAGCACGCTGCTCGCGGCCGGCGGCGGACTGCTCGGGCTCGCCGCCGGAGCGATCGGGCTGCGCGCGATCGTCCGCGCCGGGGCGCACGCCATCCCGTCGCTCGCGCGCGACGCCGCCGCCATCGTCCTCGATCCGGCGGCCGTCTGGTTCACGGCCGGCATCGCGCTCACGACCGGCGTGCTCTTCGGCGTGCTGCCGGCGCTCACGACCTCGCGCGTCGATCTCAGCTCCGCCTTCAAGGATGGGGGCATCGCCAGCGGCGGCGGCTGGCGCCGTCACCGAACGCAGTCGGCGCTGGTGGTGGCCGAGATGGCACTCGCGATCGTGCTCCTCGTCGGCTGCGGACTGATGGTGCGCACGCTGTCGGCGCTGCGTGACGTCGATCGCGGGTTCGATCCGCGGCAGGTGATGGTGCTCGACACCTCCCTCAGCGGCACGCCGCTCCAGCAGGCCGATGCGGTGGACGCCGTGTTCAGGAACGCGCGTCAGCGCCTCGCGGGGGTGCCCGGCATCGCCGCGGTTGCGGCATCGCGGTCGCTGCCCCTGGAGCCGGCCTTCGCGCTGCCGTTCGTCATCGATCGTCGTCCGGTGAACGCGCCCTTCGAGGGGACGGTCGCCTGGCGCGGGGTGTCGCCGGGCTATTTCGACGTGTTCCGCATTCCCCTGCTTCGCGGCCGCGTGTTCGTCGATCACGACGATCGAGACGGCGAGCCGGTGGTGATCGTGAACGCGGCGCTCGCCCGCCGCTACTGGCAGACCAACGATCCGGTCGGCGAGACGATCACGATCGGGCCCGGCGCCGGACCCGAGTTCCGCGACAGTCCGCGCCGGATCATCGGCGTCGTCGCGGACCCGCGGGACGAGGAGCAGAACCGCAATCCCGAGCCGACCGTGTACGTGCCGCTCGGGCAGGTCTCCGACGCGATGACGCTGCGGAACAACCGGCTGTTTCCGCTCACGTGGTCGGTGCGCACCGAGATCGAGCCGCGGCTCCTGCGGACCGCGGTCGAACGCGAGCTGCGCGATGCCAGCGGAGGGCTGCCGGTCGCGCGGACGCGGACGATGGACGAGATTCTGGCAGGCCCGGCGCGCCGCGCCGCGTTCCACGTGACGCTGATGACGGCGTTCGCCGTGGCGGCGCTGATTCTGGCGGCGGTCGGATTCTACGGCCTGATGTCGTACTCGGTGCAGCAGCGCACGCAGGAGATCGGCATCCGGATGGCGCTCGGCGCGCTGCCCGAAGACGTGCGCAACATGATCCTGGTCCAGGGATTGCGGCTGGCGGCGGCGGGAGTCGTGTTCGGCGTCGGCGCGGCGCTGGTGCTCACGCGGGTGATGGTGTCACTGGTGTTCGGCGTCCGCACCTACGATCCGGCAGTCTTCGCGGCCGTCGCGCTGCTGCTGACCGTGGTCGCCGCCGTTGCCGCGCTCATTCCGGCGTATCGCGCCACGCGGGTGGACCCGCTGGCGGCGATCCGCTGAGTGGCGGCCGCTCGCCGCCTTGACTGAGACGGGCGACAAGGAACTGGTCTTCTTCGTTATCGTTGTGACCTCTGTGATCTTTGCAGCCTCGGCCGTGGCGCGTCTCAGCGGGCAGGCAAATCCCGGCGCGGTATCGGCGGTTCAGCGCAGTCCGGGCGGCGGCGTCCTCTTCTTCGTCGCCTGCTCGAATGCGTAGGCGAGCTGCAGGAGCTTCGGCTCGCTGCACGCCGGCCCGGTGAAGCCGACACCGTAGGGCTGCGGCTTCGGATCGAAGCCGGGCGGGAGCGGTGCGGGCGGCGGCGGCGTGCTCGACGTCTGCGTCGCGGCGGTCGTGCCCGTGGCCGGCGCGGCAGTCGTCGGCGCCGTCGTGGTGGCAGGGGCGGACGGTGCAGGCGCGGCCCCCGGGGTCGTGCCGGGCGCCGCCGGCGGGGTCGCAGGAGCGGCCCCGCGGCCGGCGCCGCCGCCGCGTCCGCCGGGATTGCCCGGGGTATTCGGAATCATGCCGAACGGCACGAGCACCGTCGGGTACCCGGGCTTGGATGCGATCCCTGCCGAGCTCGGACCAGGGAACAGCAGCGCGTCGAGGTTGTGCGCCTTGACGACCGCGTCGATGCCGTTGGTGCCGCCCAGGCGGACGTCGCGCGCGCGATCCTCCTCGTAGCGCGCCTTGTCCTTCTCGAGATCGAGCGCATCCGACGCATCGAGGAGCGTCTGCCCGTACTTGATCGCCCCCATCCGTTCGTGCGCCTTGTTCCACTCGCGCAGCTCGGTCAGGTTCTTCACCGGCGCGGCGGCGCCGAGCGACGCCAGCCACGCGTTGAAGTCGCGCTTCATCCCGTAGCTGAGCACGACGGAGTTGCCCGACAGCAGCAGGTTCTCCTTCGGCTCCTTGTTCATGATGCTGGGAATGTCGACGTCGATCAGCGTCGCGCCGGCCGCCTTCAGCGCCGCCATCGCCTCGTCCATCACCTTCGTCTGCGCAGGGTTGAGGCCGCCGCGCGGGCGCTCGGTGCCGGGAATCGTGAACGGCTCGTAGTAGTTCTTGCGCGGGATGCCGATCCGCGCCCCTTTCAGCCCGTCGGCGCGCAGGAACTTCGTGTAATCGTTGCCGGGCGGCGGCGTGCACGCCTTGGTGGCCGGATCGTTCGGATCCGGCTTCGCCCCTTCGAGCACTCCCATCATGATCGCGACGTCGGCGACGAACTTCGCCATCGGCCCGGGCGTGTCCTGATCCGCGGTGATCGGAATGACGCCGTAGCGGCTGATGCGGCCGACGGTGGGCTTCACCGCCGCCAGCATGTTCTGATTCGACGGACTGAGGATCGACCCCGACGTTTCCGTCCCCACGTTGCCGGCCCAGAAGTTCGCCGCGGTGCCGATCCCCGAGCTGGATCCGCCGGTCATCAGCACCGGCCGGCCATCCGCGCTGGTCCGCGGATCGCGGCGCGGATCGTAGGGGTTCATCCCGTAGCCGTGCACGGCGTTGTAGTTGGTGGGCATGCCGGCGGTCACGTAGTTGGCGAGCTCGGTCATGCCGGTCTTGGCGATGATGATCGCGCCGGCGTCACGCAGGTTTCTGGTCAGCGTCGCTTCGTACGGCGGGACGAGGTGCTCGAAGGCGAGCGCGCCTCCCGTCGTCGGCAGGCCGGTCGTATGGATGTTGTCCTTCAACGCGATCGGAATACCGTGCAGCGGCCCGAGGATCCGGCCGCGCGCGCGGTCGCGATCGCGCGCGTCCGCTTCCTCGAGCGCTTTCGGATTCACGGTGATCGCGGCGCGCAGCTTGTCTTCGTACATCGCGATGCGGGTGAGGTACTGCTGCACGATCTCGCGCGACGTCGTGCGCCCGGCTTTCATCGCCGCCTGCATCTCCGGAATGCTGGCCTCGAACACGGTGAAGGCCGCCGGGCGGGCCGGCCGGGAGGTCTGCTGCGCGGGCAGCGTCGCGCCGGCGGTCAACAGCGCGGCGGCGGCCAATGCGATACGGGGCATGTTCATCATGGTCACGGACGTCCTGTCTCGTGGCGCCGGGTGAAATTGACGACGGTGCGCACCAGCAGCGGCGCGGACTTCTCGAGGTGCGCGGCGTGGTCGGCGCCGGGCAGGATTATCCACCACTTGTCGGGTGTACCGAAGCGGTTGAACAGCTTCGTGCCGATGGACATCGGCGCCTGGGGATCGCGATCGCCGTGCACCAGCAGCACCGGCACCTGGACCCGCGCCGGCACGAACGCATTGAACTGCTGCTCGTCGCGCCAGTCGGCCAGCACGGGATCGGTCTGCAGCGCGGCGCGGACGAACGCGCTCATCGTCGCGCCGGTGTAGGCATCGCGGGTGATGAAGTCGGAAATCGCCGCGTCGCTGGTGTTGCGCACCCGGCCGGGACGCACGCCGGGATCCGACGGCGCCGCCCGTACGTCCGGATCGAAACCGAACCCGAGGAGGACGATCCCCGCCACCTTCTCGGGGTGCTTCTGCGCCGTCATCGCGGCGATCATGGCGCCGCGCGACAGCCCGAACACGTAGGTGCCCCCCTTGCGCGCGTCCTGCTGCTGCATCCACGAGACGACCGCGGCAACGTCGGCGACGGCGCGGTCCGGCGTGAGGAATCCGCTGGCATCGCGCGGCGTGGATCCGTAGCCGCGCAAATCGAGCGCGAACACGTCCAGGCCGGCGGTCCCCAGCGCCTCCATGAACGATCGCTCTTCCCCCGGAACGCGCAGGTCGAAGTTGGGCAGGCTGCTCCAGGTGCGCCCGTGAATCAGCAGGATCCTGGTCGCCCGCGGCAGCGCCCCCCGGCGCTGCCAGACGGTCAGATGGTGGCCGTCGTCAGCGACGACGTCGTGCTTGATGGGCCCGGGGGGGCGCGGCGCCGGCTGCGCGAACGCGGGCGTCAGCGCGCCCACGATTGCGCAGCCGGCACCCAGCACTCGTACCCAAGCACCCCGCACCCGGCACCCCGCCGCCTACCGCCCCTGCTCGCGCCGGATGCCGGCGCGAAGGGCATCCATCGTCTCCGGCGAGGCGATGAACAGCTCGTCCGGGAACCGCGTGGCGTGCGCCAGCATCCCGGAGTAGATCACGTCGCTCTGATAGAGGTTCAGGCCCATGCCGGCGAGGAACTGCAGGCGCAGGTTGCGGTCGCGGTTGATGGTCGCGTCGGCGAGCCAGGGCTGCAGATCCCTGGCGCGGCCCGCGAACGTCGAGAACAGATCCACCGCGGAATTCATGCCGATCTCCCGGAGCGACTGCGCCATCGGCGCGTACTCCGGCCGCTGCAGCTTGGCCTGGATGGCGTCGACGTCGATCTTGGTGTCTTCGACCTGGCCGAGCAGGACGAGATCGTAGCCGGCGCCGTTGTTGGTGTTCCCCCACACGATGCCGTTGGGGAACACCTTCATGAACGTCGCGATCTCGCTCTTCACCGCCTCGGTATTGCTCTCGTAGAGCTGCACGAACAGCGTGACCGCGCCGCCCGGGTTCAGTTTCGACTTCACCAGTTCGAAGAACTCCTCGGTGTAGAGCATCGCCGCCCCCTTCACCCAGGGATCGAGCGGATCCGACGTAATCGCGTCGAACTTCTCGTCGGTCGTCAGCAGGTAGTGCCGCGCGTCGTCGATCCGGACGTGGACCTTCGGGTTGTCGACGACGTGGAAATTGTGCTCGCCGAAGTACTTCGCGACGACTTGCGGCACCAGCGGCTCGATCTCGGCGATGGTCTGGTGTTCGACGACGGGGTCGATCGACACGGCGCCTGCGGTCACGCCGGCGCCGCAGCCGATGACGACGACCTTCCTGGCCTGCTTGGGGATCAGCGTCGTCAAGTGACCGAGCATCCGCTGCAGCCGCATGTCCTGGGGCTCGCTCGAGGCCTGGACCTTTCCGGCGTTGTGATAGTTGAGCACGTTGCCGCCGAGGCGCGTCACCGCGACGGTCGCGTTCCAGCCCTCACCCATGTAGATGACGTCCGCCTGGCCGACGCGGGTCGCCGCGTAACGTCCGTAGGCGGCGAAGATGCCGGGAATCGGCTGGACGCTGCGCGAGAGCAGCCCGGCGATCGCCGCCGCGACGATGATCGTGATGGTGCCGGCAAAGGCGAAGCGCCCCGCCGGCTCCTCGCTCGATCCGGTCGACAGCACGAGCAATCCCGACAGCGCCGACAGCAGAATGAGCAACTGCGTGGCGTGCTGGGTGCCGAGCCACGTGACGAGCAGCAGGCTGCCGCAGAGCGATCCGACGATCGCGCCCACCGTGTTCGCCGCATACACGCCGCCCACCAGCCGTGCCGGATCCTGCCCGCGCGACGCGAGCGACGCCAGCGCGAGCGGGAAGCTCGCGCCCCACAGGATCGAACCGGGCAGCACCACCCACATGCAGCGGACGAAGTCGAGCTGGAAGTTGAACCACGGATCGCTGCTGATCGACGGATTCACCGGCCAGAACGGCATCGATTGGGTGAGCATGTAGGCGGCCCACGCGATCGCGCCGCACAAGAGCATCTGGCACCAGCCGAAGAGCACGCGCGGCCGCGCCGACCCGCGCCCAATCGCCGAACCGGCGCTGCTGCCGATGCCGAGACCGAGCAGGAACACGGCCAGGATCAGGGAAAAGGTATAGACGGTGCCGCCGAACAGCAGCGACAGCAGACGCGTCCAGATCACTTCCGACGACAGCGCCGTCGCGCCCGACAGCGCGATGGCGACATAGATCGCCCAGCCGCCCGACACCGGCTTCGCCGGCCGCTCGGCCCGATCCGACGGCAGCGTCTCGACCATCGGCGCCGACTTCGCGATCACGAGGCCGATCACGGCGACGGCGATGTTCAGCGCGACGGCGACGAACGTGGCCACGAACAGGTCGTAGACGCGCAGCAGATAGAAGCCGGCGAGCAGCGACCCGAGCACGCCGCCGCCGATGTTGCCGCCGTAGAAGAACCCGAGCCACGAGACGCCTTCGGGCGTCGACTCGACCCAGCGCGACATCGCCGGCAGCGTCGCCCCCATGAGGAGCGTCGGCGGCAGCAGAATGACGCCGGCGGCGATGCCGCGCATCAGGATGCCGAACACGCCGGCGCCGCCGGAAATCGAAACGTAGACGCTGTTCAGGAGCGGCATCCCGAACAGGATCACCAGCCCGAACACGGCGATCCCGAGCTCGAGGAACGCGTACACCTTCAACGGGTGCTGGCCGCGGCCGACATACCGCGGCAGCAGGAAACTGCCGAGACACATGCCGCCCATGAACGTGCCGAGCAGCACTCCCATGGACACCGCCGAGGACCCGATCACCAGTTGCAGCAACTGGAACCAGACCACTTCATATATCAAGGCCGCGCAGCCGCTGCCGACGAACAGCAGCAGCAGCGCGGGGAGGAACCGACGCGGCGTCATCGAAAGGCCCTTTCTGGGTTCGTCGTCATCCTGGGAAAACGGGGATGTTATCACGCGTAATACGTGGACCGGGGGGGCCGCGCTTACCCGGTTCCCGCAGATCGTGCCAACGTTGGCAGGCCGCCATGCGTCCAATACTGGTATTCGCGGAGGGCCCAGTGAGCTGGTGGAAACGCAGCAGATCGAGTCAGGAAGACGCCACGGCGCCGGATCCGGCCATGCCGCTCATCCGGCTCGACGGCATCGGCAAAATCTTCGGCGGTGAGGACGGTCCCGACGGCAGCACGCGGGCGCTCGACGGCGTGACGCTGGACATCGACCGGGGAGAATACATCTCGATTTCAGGGCCGTCGGGCTGCGGCAAATCGACCCTGTTGTCGATTCTGGCGCTGCTCGACGCCCCCACCAGCGGACGCTACTGGTTCGCCGGCCGGCGCGTCGATCGGCTCGCCGCCGCGGAGAAGGCGCGGATGCGCAACGTCGACGTCGGCTTGATCTTCCAGAGCTTCAACTTGATCGGCGACATGACCGTGTACGAGAACGTCGAGTATCCGCTCACGCTGCGAGGCGTCGCCGCCGCCGATCGGCAGGCGCGCGTCGAGGCGGCGCTCGACCGCGTGGGATTCGCCGCGCGCCGGAAGCAGCGGCCGGGATCGCTGTCCGGCGGCCACCAGCAGCTCGTCGCCATCGCCCGCGCCATCGCCGGACGGCCGCCGATCGTCCTTGCGGACGAGCCAACCGGCAACCTCGATTCGAAGGCCGGCGAAGCGGTGATGCAGATGCTCGAAGAGCTGCGGGCGGGCGGCGCCACCATCTGCCTGGCGACGCACGATCCGCGGCACATCGCCCGCACCAGCCGCCGCATCTACCTGTTCGACGGCCGCGTCGTCGCGGAACCCGTCTCCTGATTGCGGGCGGCGCACCGCTCGGCACGTAAGGCGCTGCCGCCCGGCCGGTGTTCAGTCATGAAGGCGTACTCGATCTCCGCGGTGCGTGCGCGGCTGGCCGCAGCGCTCGACGACGCGCACGCGCGGCTCCGCGGCTGGAGGTGGCAGCCGGCGACGACCGCATTCTACAGCGGCGGCGCGCGCGAACGGATCGAGCTGTGAGCCTTGCGGCGGCCGCGAGGCTACCGCCGCAGGTCCAGTTCGAAGCGGGCGACGCACGGCGGGCAGATCCCGTGGGTGACCTGCGGGACCGACGCCGCGCCAAACAGGCCGAACGCGCGCACCGCCTCCTCCGCCGTGCCCCACGTGTCCGGCGAGAGCTCGACGTTCTTGCACCAGCTGCACATGCGCACCAGCGTCGAGGCGCCGTGCGGCGCGCCGCGGAAGTCGAACGGCGGATCGCGCGGCTCGCTGTGCAGCTGCCGGCTGACGAAATCGATCCCGCCGTCGTCACGCGCGGTCATCGTCAGCTCGAGCCAGCGGCGGAGCGCCGGCGCGTCGCAGCGAAAGGGGACGCTTACCGGCTGGCGCTGCTCGACTACCCGCTGCATCAACGCGACGTAGATGAGTTTCGTGGTCGGTTCCGAGATGAACGAGAGCAGCATGCGGCCGTAGAGCCGCTCGGGAGCGGCGTATTCCGGCGCATCGTTGGCGGCGGCGAACGCGCACCACGCCTCGTCGACGAACACGAGGCGGCCATCGCCGTCGGTGGCGTAGCGGCACAGGACGTCGGCGGTCATCGGATCGCCTTCACTATAGCGGCTATACTCGCCGGATGTCTCGGTATCCCCGCGCCGCATTCGAGCAGGCGCGCGCCCGCATGGGCGATTTCGTCTATCACACCCCGCTGCTCACCTCGCGGCTGCTCAGCGAGCGCACCGGGTTCGAGGTGCGCGTCAAGGCCGAGATGTTCCAGCGCGGCGGCTCGTACAAGATCCGCGGTCCGATGAACAAGTTCGCGCAGCTCACCGAGGAGCAGAAGCGCCGCGGCGTCATCTGCTCGTCTGCCGGCAATCACGCGCAGGGGGTCGCGCTCGCGGCGGCGCACTACGGGATCAAGGCCGTGGTGTGCATGGCGGAGAACGCGACGCGATCGAAGGTGGAGGCCACGCGGGCCTACGGCGCCGAGGTGGTGCTGCACGGCACGATCTGGGACGAGGCCAACGAGAAGGCGAAACAGCTCGTCGAGGAGAAGGGCTATACCTACATCCATCCGTTCGACGACGAACAGCTGATCCTCGGCCAGGGGACGGTGGGACTCGAAATCTACCAGGACTGGCCGGACGTCGAGCTCGCGATCGTCCCGATCGGCGGCGGCGGACTGATCGCCGGCGTCGCGACCGCGCTGAAGGCGTGCAATCCGGGGATCAAGGTCATCGGCGTCGAATCGTCCGGCGCGCCGGGCATGACGCGGAGCGTCCGCGAAGGGGGGCTCGTCACGCTGGAGCGCGTCGACTGCATCATCGACGGTCTGCGGGTGAAGCGGGTCGGGACGCTGAACTACGAGATCGTCCGGCAGTACGTCGACGATCTGGTGACGCTGCCCGACGAACAGATCTTCGAGGGCGTCGTCTGGATCATGTCGCACCTGAAGGTCGTCCCCGAGGGGGCCGCGGCGGCGCCGGTCGCGGCGCTCCTGCAAGGTCTCATCAGCGCGCCGCCGAAGACGAAAGTGGTGTGCGTCCTCAGCGGCGGCAACGTCAACCTCGATCAGCTGAAAGGCCTGCGGTGGAACTGAGAATGGAGCCTGACCCGGGTCTGACCCCTTTTGTCCTGTTTCGGTTACACCGGCAGGTTGGCGAACGCCGCGTCCGTGCCGAACATCGCCGGCCGTGCTGCTGCCCGTAATGCCTTCTCCTTGGCCCGAATCGCGTTCCTGAACGCCGCATCCCCGACGATCCGGCGGCGTGCCCGAAACAACTCCGTGTCCTTTTCTCCGTCGGACATCGAGTTGACATGTGCGATGTAGGCGCGGCGTGCCGCCTCAGGATCGCCCGCGGCAAAAGATTCGAGCAAGCGGGCGCTGGCGAGAAACTCCGGCGCGGCCTCGACGCCGGCGTGATACCGGTAACTGCTCCACCGCCAGTCTACGGGCCTGAGCACCAGGTGAGCGCGGACCGGATTGCGAGCGATGTATCGCGCCAGCGTCCGGAAATACCGCTGGTCCTGGACGATCTGATCCCTGAATGGCCCTTCGAACGTGTGCCCCACCCGTCCGCGTTTTGCGTTCCAGCTCGAAGCGTACTCTCCTTTCAGCTTCTGCATCGCTTCGGAGAGATTGCGGCGGCGGTTGCGGATCGACAGATGGAAATGGTTGTTCATCAGGCAGAAGTCATAGCAGTCGAGCGCATACTCCGTGACCACGTCCGCCAGCAGCAGCATGAACATGTGACGGTCGCCGTCGTCGAGGAAGATCTTCATCCTCCCGGTTCCGCGTGACATCACGTGGTGCAGTAATCCGGCATCTCGGATCCGGAGCGGCCTCGGCATGATCGACCTCGCGATCACGAATCGAGCCAAGCGAGATCCTTAGGAAAACGGCGCGAATCGCGGGTGTCCGCCCAGAAAGTACGCGTTCATTGCGCTGGTGAAAACGGCGCCACCGCGCAGCAATCGCCACGCGTCAAACGAACAAGGAGCCAGACCCGGGTCTGACCCCTTCTGTCCTCTCGCGCGGACGTGCGCGGGGGAGGGTGGGGTTAGGCGGGCGGCGGCGGGCCGATCAGGTCCCAGCGGTTCCCGGCGATGTCGAGGAACACGGCGACGGGCCCGTAGGGCGCGTCGGTCGGCGGACGGAGGAACTCGACGCCGGCCGCCGTCAGGCGCTGCCAGGCGGACGCGAAGTCGTCCACGCGGAGGAAGAAGCCGACGCGGCCCGCGTGCTGGCGGCCGACGACGGCGGACTGGCTGGCGCCGTCGGCACGAGCGAGCAGCAGGCCGGTCTGTGCGCCCGGAGGGCGCACCACGACCCACCGCTTCGGCGCGCCATCCGACGTCACCGACGGCGAGTCCTCGACCAGGTCGAACCCGAGCACGTCGACGAAGAACCGGATCGCCGGATCGTACTCGTGCACGACCAGCGCGACCAGGTGGAGGTAGGCGCTCAATCCGACGATCCCGACGTCTTCAGCGCCCGGTCTCTGTCCAGGAAGCTCACGCCCTCCTTGATCCACGCTTCCGCCGGCTCTCCCTTCAGGTAGTGGCCGAACCACGCCAGAATCCGCTGGTGATAGTCGATTTGGTTCGCCTTCTGCCGCAGGCCGTGGTCCTCGCCGCCGTAGACGAGCAGCACGACGTCCTTCTTCGCGCGGCGCGCGGCGTTGTACAGCTCGACCCCCTGATGCCAGTAGACGGTGCCGTCCGCGTCGCCGACTTCGATCAGGAGCGGCGTGGTCATCGTGCTGACGCCGAAGACCGCCGAGTTGCGCGTGTAGGCGGCGAGATCTTCCCAGAGCGGCACCTGCATGCGCTGCTGGCCGGTCTCGATGTGGTCGGTCTCGGCGATGCCGGACGAGAAGTGATGGCTGCCGTAGTTGCTCACCAGGTTCGTGATCGGCGCCCCGGCGACCGCCGCGGCCATGATGTCGGTATGCGTGGCCAGATACGCGGTGTCGAACCCGCCCCAGGAATGCCCGATCATGCCGATCCGCTTCGGATCCACCACGCCCATCTGCACGACGGCGGCGACGGCCGGCCGCACGCACTCGATCACCGAGAGCCCCGGTTCGCGCGGACGGAACACGATGTCCGGCTCGAACTCGAAGTAGCCCGCGCTGGTGAACGCGGTCGCATTGTAGTACTCGCGCTCGGACGGCGCGATGTAGCGGTGCACGCCGTCCGAGACCTTCTCGTACACGTAGACGATCATCGGATACTTCCGGCCGCGCTCGTAGTTCGCCGGATACCGCAGCACGCCCTGCAGCCGCTGCCCCTTCTCGCTCCTGAACTCGACCAGCTCGGCGCGTCCCCAGGCGTACTTGGCCTGGAACGGATTGGTGGCGGTCACCGGCCTCGCATCGGCGAGGCGCGGGCCGGCAATGAAGACATCGGGCGAGTCGTCGTAGCTCTGGACGACGTACTGATACACGTCCGCGTCCTTGGCCTTCGCCAGCGCCGTCACGCGCTTGTCCATCCACGCGAGCCGCTGCGGCGACGCCGCGCCGGGCGCGAGCAGCGCGTAGCCCGACTTCTTCGTCCACGCGCCGAACATCTCGAGATACGACGGCTGCGTCAGATCGATCGCCTCCTCCTGCGGATCCAGATCGGCGTAGCGGAACGTGATCTGCTCGGCGGCGCCGTCGGTGAGCTTGACCGCCCGCGATCCGTTCGCCGCCACCTGCCAGACGTCGAACTTGTCGTAGAGCAGGACGTCGCGGTCCCCGGTCGTCCATCCGGCGACACCGAACCACGGACGCTGCACGTCGGTCGAATCCGACTCGCGATCGGCGAACGACGTCGCGATCGTCCTGGTGATGTTGGTCACGATCCGCCGGGCCGTATCGATCGTCGAGTAATGCCCGTCGAGGAAGAACAGGATGTACTTGCCGTCCGGGCTCGCGCGCACGAACCGGTCGTCGGCGCGCTCGACCACCACCGAACGCTGCCCGGTCGCCACGTCGACGAGCGCGATGGAGGCCGAGCCGAACCGCCCCCAGCTGCGATCGAGCGCCGACGCCGTCCAGCTCACCGCGCAGGCGAGGGCCGTCCCCTTGAGCGGCGTCACCTGCTCGAAATAATCCTTGCCGAGCACGACGACGGACGGCGTGTCGAGCGCCCACGCGGCAAGCAGGCTGCGCTGCCGATCGCGCGCCGCGCCGACCTTCTGTTTCGGCATCACGTCGACGTCGCGCGGGTGCCAGACGTCGACGGTCGGCGCGTCGGCCGCGTCGGCGTCCTTGTCTTTCTTCGGCGCCTTCTCGGGCCACGGAGCGATCCCCACGAAGATCCGCGCGCCGTCGTCGGACCAGGCCGGCCGGCGGAATGCGACGACGCGCCGCGCCGCACCGAGCGCGGTGTCTGCCGCCGGATCGTACTGGTGGCGCTTCTCCGCGCCGCCGACGCCGGTCCACGCCAGCACGGAATAGTTCGCGCCGTCGCGCTTGTCGTCCGTCTGCGACCTGAGGGCGGCGAGATCGTCCGCGTCGCGGCGCCAGACGAGCGCCAGATAGCGCGCCGGGGCGGAGTCCAGCACGCGCAGGGTGCCGGACGAGGGATCGAAGATCTGGACGCCGTTGCCGGCGCGATCCTCCGCGGCGATCGACAGCGCGAGCAGCCGCCCCTTGTGCTGCCACGCGGCCTCGGCGACGTTGCCGAACGTGGTGTCGCGGCCGCTGGCGAGATCGCGCACGATCACCGTGACGCCGGGCGACTCGTCCGGATCCAGTGCCGCGGCGGGATCGGGCTCGCCGCTGCGCGCCGGGGTGCGTTCGGGTGCGTAGTGGCGGATCAGGAGGTGACGGCCGTCGGCGCTGAACGCGAACGTCTCGATGTTGTCGAGCGCCGTCACCGCGCCGGAACCGAGATTCATGAGCGCGAGCTTGCGGCGGATCGGTTTCTTCTCCTTGCGCAGCTTGTCCTGCTGCGCTTCGGAGTAGCCGACCGAGGCGGCCAGCCAGCGCGAATCGGCCGAGAACACCGGCGCGCTGCCGAACGCGATCGTCCTCGTCGCGCCGTCCGCGACGGCGGCGACGCGCAGCTCGTTGTCGCCGTTCGTCCGGTTGATCGCGTACACGAGCCAGCGCCCATCGGCCGACAGCCCGCCGCGCTCACCGGTCGTCTGCAGCCGCTCCCACTGCCCGAAGTCCGCGGGCTTCGGCGGCAGCAGCGCGGCGCGGGCCGGGGATGCTGCGGCGGGGACGCCCTGTCCCGCCGGCGAGACCGCAAAGGGGGACGCGAGGAGCATCAGCCCCAGCGCCAGGGTCGCGAGCTTCATGGCGAGTCCTACTTGAACAAATCGTCGAACGCCTTCTTGGCGCTCGACGCGCTGCCGCCGGAACTGGAGGGGGCGGACTTCGTTTCACGCTCGACCGTCGTGCGCGGCTCGAAGTGGCTGCAGGTATTGCGCGCGTCCTTCGGCGAGACCCGGGCGGCGATCGGCCGCTGACACTCGAACGGCGCGCTGGTGTCGAAGTGGGCGCACTGCGCGCAGCTGTGGAGATCGCTCTGGCAGCGCGGGCACTGGCCGGCGGCGCTCCAGGCGACGGCGACGGTGAGCTCGGCGCCGCAGCGGGCGCACTTCACGACCTCGCGGAAGCCCGGCATGCTGAAGGTCTTGGGCGCGATCGGCGGCTGGCCGCGCGGCGCGTATTCCTTCCTGGCCTGCTCGGGCTTGCGCTCCCGCGGCTCGCGCGGCTCGTCCTGGTAGCCGCGCTGACGATACTTGCGCTCAGACATGGGAAACGGGGGGGATTGTAGCGCGGAACGGCCCGCCCGGCGAGCGCGTATAGTGGCCTGAGGGAGACGCCCATGATTTCACGGGTCAAGACACGCCTCGCTCCGGCCGCCGCCATCGCGCTCGCCGCCATCCTCGGCAGCGGCTGCGACATCGTCACCGCCGATCTGCGGTCGGAGGAAAGCGCCACCTGGCAGAAGTCCTATCCGCTCGACGCGAACGGCCGCGTCGAGATCGGCAACGTCAACGGCAGGATCCGCGTCGAACCGTCGTCGGGCAACACCGTCGACGTCACCGCCACGAAGAAGGCGCGCGGCGCGACGCCGGAGCAGGCCAAGGCGTCGCTGGAACGCGCCAGCATCGTCGAAACCGTGTCCGCCGGGAGCGTCAAGCTCGAGACCAAGGTCGCGCGCATGACCGGCATCGTCCTGAACGGCGGCAACCTGCAGGTCGAGTACACGGTGAGGGTCCCGGCCGGCGCCGAGGTCAGATTGACGACGGTCAATGGCGGAATCGAGATCGCGGGGCTGAAGGGACGGGTCTTCGCGGAGACCACCAACGGCGGGGTGGAAGCGCGCGGCCTCACCGGTCAGCTCGAAGCCGCGAGCACCAACGGCGGCCTCGACATCGACATGGCGGCGATCGCAGACGGCGGCGTCAAGCTCGAATGCACCAACGGCGGCATCAAGGTGCGGCTGCCCCGCGACGCCAGGGCGACGATCTCCGCCAGCATCGCCAACGGCGGCATCAGCCCCGGCGATCTTCCGATCGACATCACTGGCGAGAAGAACCGCCGGCGCCTGGAAGGGCGGCTGAACGGCGGCGGCCCGCGGGTTCAGATCGAGGGCGTCAACGGCGGGATCACGCTGACCGCGCGCTGAGCTTCGAGCGGCTCGCCGATCGGCGCTGAAGCAGCGAGAGGACCGCGGTCTCGGCCGCGGTCAGCTTCCCCACCGCCTGCACCGCGCGCGCCCGCTGCGCGACGGTCTTCATCATCGTGCCGTCCAGGTACGCGTCGATCACCGCCGGGTGCACGTAGCACTTGCGGCAGACCGCGCGCGTGTTCCCCAGCTGCTTCGCCACGTGCTCGATCGCGGCAACGACGTTCTTCTTGGCGCGCGCCTGCGAATCGACGCGCTCGTAGGCGCGCAGCAGCTGCGCGGCGAGCACCGTTCCCGCCCAGGTGCGGAAGTCCTTGGACGTGAAGTCCTCGCCGGTAATCTCCTTCAAGTAGGCGTTCACGTCGCCCGACCCGATGTCGACGACCGCGCCCGTGTCGTCCTTGTACTGAAACAGCTCCTGGCCAGGCAGATCCCGGCACTGCTTGACGATCTTCGCGAGCCGGCGATCGTCGAGCGCGAGCGCGTGCTCGACGCCGGACTTGCCGCGGAAGATGAAGCGCACCGTCGACCCCGACACCTTGACGTGGCCGTCGCGCATCGTGGTCAGGCCGAACGACTTGTTGTCGCGCGCGTACTCGTCGTTCCCCACCCGGATGAAGGTCTTCTCGAGGAGCCGCACCACCGCCGCGAGGACCTTCTCCCGCGGCAGGCCGTCGCGGCGCAGATCGGCCTCGGTGCGCCGGCGGATCACCGGCAGCGCCTGGCCGAACGCGATCATCCGTCCGTACTTGGTGTCGTCGCGAACTTCCCGCCACTTCGGGTGATAGCGGTACTGCTTGCGGCCGCGCGCGTCGCGCCCGGTCGCCTGCAGGTGGCCGCGGGGATTGGTGCAGATCCACACGTCGGCCCAGGCCGGCGGGATGACGAGCGAGCGGATGCGCGCGAGCGTCTCCTTGTCGCGGACGGCGCGCCGCTGCGCGTCGAGATACGCGAAGGCCTTGCCGCGCTTCACCCTCGTGATCCCGGGCTGCGCGTTGGCCGTGTAGACGAGCCCGGCCGCACGTGCGGAGACGAGCGGGTCCTTTGCCGCGGCAAGCGTCAGCGCCCGAGCCATCGCGCCTGCCGTGTTAGAATCGGGGCCTCCCCTGAGGCCGGCCATGAAATGCCCGCGTTGCGCGTCCACCCGCGTCTACCCCTCACGGCTTCGCGGCGTCGCCGAACAGTTGCGCCAGAAGCTGACGGATCGGCAGCCGTATCGCTGTCATGAGTGCGGCTGGCGCAAGTGGCGCGACGTCGAGTTCCTGAGCAGGAACCCGGACGTTCGCCCCGACGACCTCCGGACCGGCCGCGGTGTGGCGCCGGTGACTTCGTCGGACGTGGATACGCTCGATCCGGCATAGCACCGGATGCGGCTGCAAGCGGCGGGCCCGCGTCAGCGCAGGCGCGGGTTTCCGGCGGCATCGAGCGGCGTGCCCAGGATGAGCTGCACCACTGCGTCGTAGCTCTCGATTCCCTTCTCGACGCGATTCGCCTTGAGGTAACGGTCGTAGCTCTCCCGCGCCGCGAAGCGCAGGACGCCGCTGGTCTGCGCGTACCGCGTCCGGATGGCGACGAGGTCGATTTTCGGACCGATGTCGAGCGAGTCCTTCAGCGGGCGCGTGCCCGGCGCGTAGCCGATCAACATGAGCGCGGCGCTGTAGCGCGCCCCCGCGTCGGCACGCTGGCAGGTGAGATAGGCGACGAAGTTGGCTTCGGATTCATCCGCATAGCCGGCCAGGTGCGCCCATTCGTGCGCGATGACGAACGGCAGCTCGACGTCGAGCAGGTCGGGCGCGAGCAGGGTCTCGAGCAGGAACGGGTTGGTCATGCCGGCGATCGACGCTTTGTGGAAATACCAGCCGAGCAGCGTCGGCTTCGGCACGCCGGGGACGATCGGCGATCCGCCCAGCACCCGGTGCGCGTCCTGGAACGCCGCGAGCAGCCGGTCCCGATCGAGCGGACGTTCATGCGCCCGCACGTATTCCGCGTTCAGCGTCGCCACCGCGCGGTCCCCGAGCGCCGCGTGCGCCTCCGCCGTGATGCGCTCCTCCTCGAAGACCACCTTGTCGGACAGCGGCAGGCGGCGGTAGTTGAGTCCCCACGCCGCCAGGAACGCGAGGTAGCTCGCCGCGGCAACGCAGGCAAGCACGGTCGCGACGTGCAGCGTGCCCTTCTTCCAGCCGTATGCGCGGCTGCGGTAGACGAGCACGCCGGCGGCCGCCGCCCCGCCGATCCACAGCACGTCGAAGAGGGCGAACGGGACCAGATTCGAAACGGCGGTCAGGACGCGCTGCAGCGGCGGGAAGATGCCGTGTGAGTACCATCGTTCGACCGCGGCAGGGGGCAGCGGCAGCAGCGCCGCGATCAGCGCGATCGCGAACGCCGCCATCCAGGCGGCCCGCTTCATGTCGCCGGGCCGCCGGTGATCAGGCGTATGGCGCGCTGATAGGTGAAATACGACCACGCCCACTGCACCATCACGACCAGCCGGTTCCTGAAGCCAATCAGATTGAAGATGTGAATGAAGAGCCAGACCAGCCAGCCCAACAGCCCCTTCAGTTGAACCACCGGCAGGTCGCCCACCGCCGACGCCCGGCCGATGGTCGCCATGTCGCCGAGATTGCGGTACACGAACGGCCGCAGCGGCTGCCCTTCAATCGACCGCAGGATGTTGCGCGCGGCGTGCACGCCCCCCTGCATCGCGACCTGTGCCACGCCCGGCAGCGGACGTCCGTTCGGCCCGGTGAGCGACGCGAGATCGCCAATCACGAACACATGCGGATGGCCTGGAATGGTGAGATCGGGCTGGACGAGCACCCGTCCCGCGCGGTCCGTCGGCACGCCGAGCGTCGCGCCGAGCGGGGACGCCGCCACTCCGGCGGCCCAGAGGATCGTCTCCGACTCAATCTCCCCCTTGCTCGTGCGCACGCGCCCGTCCGCCACGTCGGTCACCGCTTCGCTGGTCCTCACCTCGACACCGAGGCGCTCGAGATCGCGCCGCGCGGCATCGCGGAGCGGTTCCGGAAAGTTCGCCAGCACCCAGGGGCCACCCTCGAGCAGGATGATCTTTGCCGATCCGGGATCGAACTGCCGGAAGTCGCGCGCCAGCGAGTGGCGCGAAATCTCCGCCATCGCGCCGGCCATCTCGACCCCGGTCGGCCCGCCGCCGATGATCACGAACGTCAACAATGGACCGCGGCGCGCCGGATCCGGCTCGCGCTCGGCGCGCTCGAACGCCAGCAGCACGCGGCGCCGGATCTCCAGCGCATCCTCCAGCGTCTTCAGGCCCGGCGCGCGAGGGCGCCACTCCTCGTGCCCGAAATACGCGTGCGTCGTCCCCGGCGCGACGATGGCGTAATCGAACGTCACTGTCGCGCCGTCGGTCAGCCAGGCCTTGCGCGCCGCGGGATCGATGCGCGCGACCTCGCCGAGCAGCACCTGCACGTTCGACTGCTTCCTCAGGATCCACCGGATGGGAGACGCAATATCCCCCGGCGACAAGGCCGCCATTGCCACCTGGTAGAGCAATGGCTGGAACACGTGATGGTTCCGCTTGTCCACGAGCGTCACGTCGACGGGCTGACCGCGGAACGCCCGCGCCGCATAAAGACCGCCGAATCCGCCCCCGACGATGAGCACGTGCGGCATGAGTTCAGTATATGAAGAGGAACGGGGATTGCTAGGATGGCAGGTATGGCTACGACCGATCGACTCGTGCGCTGGGGAGGAGCAAGGCTGTCGCGCCGGCTTTCGCGGAGCGTGCCGTGGATCGGCGGGGCGATCGCGCTGGCGACGGTCGTCTCGACCATGAGGCGCAAGGGCGTCTTCGGCGGGATGATGGACACGGGATTGAATGCGATTCCGTTCGTGGGCGCGGCGAAGAACACGGTCGAGCTGGTCCGCGGGCGGGACTTCTTCCCTGATCGGGAAATCGTCGGCCGTCCCGCGCGCCGCCGCTAGCTAGCGGGCCGCACCAATCAGCCGGGCGCCGCTCCACTCGGACGGCGCCGCGCCTTTACTGTCCCGCGCCCTGGACAGGGCTTGCATCCACGCGTCGCGTACCGCGGTTCCCTTGCTGATGGCGGCGTGGAAGGCAGTCAGCACCGGGTCGAGGACGAATCCGTCCGCCGGCGCGCGCGGCACGATCAGCGCGGGCACGCCCGCGGACGCCGCCGCCCAGGCGATGATGTCGAGCGCGCCTCCCGCGCCGGACGCCGCGAACGACGTCGCATCGGCCAGGATCAGCACGCGCGCGTGGGATGTCGCGCCGAACCAGTCCCGGACTTCCCATCGCCCATCGGTCGCGGCCGCGTCGCCGGAGCCGCTGAATACGACGTACGAGAACAGCGGCGTCGCGCCGCTCACCTGAAACGGGGCGGATGTATGAAGAACGTCGGCCGCTTCGAACGCGGCGCGGGCCGCGGCTTCGGTGGCGTCGGCTCCCGCGCGGAACGTCGCGGCCTCCGCATACAACGACCGCAGCGCATCGGCGGCGGCGCGCGCCGTCTCCACATCCGGTTCCTTCCAGGACGGCTGCGCCAGCGCGATCTGCGCGCGAATCGGCTCCGGGATCACCGGCGCGGCAAAAATCGCCGCGCTCACGGACGCTTGCGCCGGCTGATCGGCGGCGACCCGCCGTTGGGCGGCGAGCGTCGCCAGCGAGGTCGCGTAGCTGACGCGAAGCGCCGCGGCCAGCGGCGCATCGGCGACGGGCAGTGCTTCGAACGGCAGCTTCCACAACAGATCGTCGGCGACGATCACGCACCGCTCCCGTCCCGCCAGACGGGAGGCAACCGGCGTCAACAGCGAGCCCGCGAGCGGGGCCGCCTGCGCCTTCCATGACGCCGCGTCCCGCAGCGACGCCGGCTTCATCGCCTCACCGATCTGTTCGGCGAGCTTCTGGCGATCGATCGACACCACCGCCGCTTTCACGTCCGGCGTCGATTCTCCTTTCACGACCGTGAGGATCAGCAGCTCGTCGTCGCCGAGCAGGTACTCGATGACGATATGTTTGTCGTCCGGGACGAGGGCGGCGAGATCATCTGCGCCGGCACCGGCGCGCAGTCCGCGCCAGACCTGCAGCTCGGGCAGGCGTGCATAGAGGCGATTCTGCTGCTCGGTGCGCCTGGCCACCAGCGCCGCAAGCTGCTGCTGCAGCTGCGCGAGACGCGCCGAGTCCGGACCGCCTTGATCGCGCTCCGCCCGCACCTGCGCTCTCGTCGAGATCAGCTCGCGGACGATGGTCTGCTCCTCGCTCTGCTCGTCGGGCGTCATGCCTCGGGTGATGTCGCGCTGGAACGCGGCAAGCTGCACCCGGCGCACGTGCGCGCGGCGCGCTTCCGCGGCCGCGAGCGCCGCGAGGGGATCCCCCGCCGAAGCGAAGGTCATCGCCAGGCCGGTCCAGGCGGTGGCGCTGTCGTCGAGCTGACCGCGGGCGCCGGGATTGATCGGCGCCTCGGCGGCGAGCCGATCGATCGTGGCGATGCCTCGCTGGAATTCACGGCGAGCCTCGTCGAGCCTGCTCAGCTTGCGGAGCGCCTCGCCGCTGCGGACGGCGGCACGCCAGGTGAGATCCTCGCTGCGAATCTTCTCCGCGGTGGCGCCGACCGTCCGTGCGCTGGCCAGCGCCGCGGTGTGATCGCCTGCCCCGGACTCGGCCATCGACAGCCCGAGCCAGGCGCGGGCGCCGTCCTCGTCGAGCTTCTGCTCGTCGAACATCTTGATCGCGGTGCGGTAAGCGGCGATGGCGTCGCCCCATTGGTCCCGCGCCGCGTGACTGAACCCGATGCCGACCCAGGCGCGCGCGGCGCCGTCCGGCATCTTCGCTTGATCGAACCGCGTCCGGCTCTCGATGTACGCGGCAAGGGCGGCATCGAAGCGCCCGGCGAACAGTTCGATCAGTCCCAGCGTCGCCGACAACCGTCCGACGGCCACGGCATCCGCCGCCGACAGCGTCCGCGCCTCCTCGACGTTCGTACGCGCCTGCTCGGAGCTGCCGAGACGGAAATAGATTTCCCCGATGCTCTCGAGCGCGTTGGCCACCTCGCTCCTGAGTCTCGCGTCCTGACTCAGCCGGGTGCGTGCGTCGGCGAGGACCTGGCGGTAGGCGTCGAGCGCGGCGGCGAGATCCCCCTGCGCGGCGTAGACCCGCGCCAGGCCGCTGCGGGCCAGCGACGCCCCCTGCATGTCCTGGCTCTCCACCAGCACGGCCAGTCCGCGCCGGTACGACGCCGTGGCCGCATCGTAGTCGGCCTGCAGGAACTGGACGTTGCCAATGCTCACGACCGCCCGCCCGATCGCCGAGCCGTGATCCTGCTTCTCGTACACCGCCAGCGCATCGCGGTAGAAACCGAGGGCCGGCGTGTACTCGCCACGCGAATAGGCGACGGTGGCGAGGCCGAACGAGGCCGCGGCGATGGCGGTCTGATCGTCGACCTCGCGGCCGACGGCGAGCTCCTGCTGGTAGAACTCGGTTGCGGTCCGGCGGTCGCCGAGGAAGTACGCGGCCTGCGCGATGTTGTGCAGCGAATTCGTCTCCCCCACGCGATCGCCGGCGGCGCGCGAGACGTCGAGCGCCAGCCCGAACAGCTCCTTGCCGCGCACGTAATCGCGCTGGAGCGTGATCGCCATGGTCGCGCGCTCGGAAATCGCGAGCCGCGCCTGCACGAGATCGGCGCGTGGATGCCTGCTGAACAGCGCGGGACGGTCGCCAGGGGCGGCGGCGATGATCTCGTCGGCGATCTCCGCGGCAAACGGAGCGTCGCGCAGGAGCTTCCAGCCGCCGTCTTCCTTCCGCCACGACTGCGAGTTCTGCAGTGATGTGCGGGACGTCACCGCGCGGCCGTCCCGCATGACCAGGCGCGTGCGCACGGCCAGGACGCGGACGCGCGCGTCGGCCCCCTGGATCGTGACGCGCTGGACGTTGACGGTGAATTGATCCTCGCCTTCGCCGAACACGGCGGCGAACGCCTCGCGGGTCGGCCGCGGATTCGCGGACGCGCTCCAGAACGCCAGCGCCGCGTCGGCGTCTTTGCTCGCCTGCGCGTCGTAGTACTGCTGGACCGCCGCGCGCAGCGCGGTTTCCTCCGGCGAGGGCTCCGCCGGGGGCTGGGCGAGCTGGCCCCCGGCGAGCAGGCTGCACGCGAGCAGGGCTGCCAGACTGCTCATTGCAGCGTGAATCGGATCGTGATCGTCATCAGCACCGATACCGGGTGGCCGCCGAGTGTCGTGGGAGTGTAGCGCCACTGACGGACGGCATCCAGCGCCGCCTGATCGAGCAGCGGCACCGACTGAATGACGCGCGCCTGGGTCACGCGCCCGGTGGTATCGAGCACCGCTTCGATCACCACCGTCCCCTCTTTCTTCGCCTGCCGCGCGATCTCGGGATAGATCGGACGCACGTCCACGGTCTTGCGCGGCGGCACCGGCAGGTCGGCGACGCGCACCGGACCGGCCGGCTTCTGCACCGGCGGCGGGAGGATGACCCGCGGGGCATCCAGCGTCGTGCCGATCCCCGGACCGGTCGACGGTATGCCCGACGTGAGATCAGGCGGACCGGCAGCGACGTACGGCGGGCTGAGGCGTTCCTCCTCGATGGTCGGCGGCGCCGAGGTCGGCGCCGCCGAGCTCACCGGCGCAACCTCCGCCGTCCGCGGCGGCGCCGGTGCCGCCACCTCGGGCGGGGGCGGCAGCGGCGCGATCCGCACGTACTCGGGCAGCTCCACGGTGACGATCGGCAGCACGATGTTCGCCGTCAGCGGGATGACGAAGACGAGGAACAGCGCCAGCAGGTGCAGACCGATCGAAATCGGCACGCTGCCCGTCAAGTACCGCCGCAGCCCTTCTCGCATGGGTGCCTCCCTCACCCACGTTTGACACCAGCGGCCCGCGCCGGTTCCGTGTCAGCCGGTGACCGCGCGCGCCACGAACATCGCCCCGAGAATCGGCAGCATGACGATCGACCAGATGACGATGCAGATGACGCCGGCGATCAGCGCCACGATGATCGCCCGCCCCGTGTTCGAGTAGTCGAGCACCTCGCGCACGGCAATCACGCCGATCACCAGGCTCCACAACCCGACCAGCAGAGAGATCAGCGGACCGAGATACGGCACGATCGCGAGCACGTAGAACACGCCGGGCGATGCCGCGAACCCGACGACGCGGAAGGTCTCGTTGAAGTCGGCCTTGGTCGCAGGCTCGGGCATGACCTTGGTGCCGATGAGGAAGACCATCAACGCGAACACCGCGTACGCGAAGAGCGAGCCGATCAGGCCGATCACCCCGGCGACGGGCCCCGACCGGAAGATGTTGCCGATCAGCGACGCGACGCCCGCAATCACGATGACGGTGATCGCCTGCCCCATCGCGTTCTGGTCGGCTTCGATCTCGTTGAACGTCTTCACGTCGGCCTGCATCGCACCAATCATTCGTCCGGTCAGATCCGCCATCCATCCCTCCTTGGGTGCCACATTATGAACCCAGCCGTTCTTCCGAGCACGGGATTTGCTCTGGATCGGGCAGGAGGGACGAATGGCACAGGAAGGCGATATCCTCGGGCTCGGCGGCCCGATCAATCCGAACGACGATCTGACGCGCCGCGAGCACGACGTGACCGGTCTGGCGAGCGAAGAGGCGAAGCGGCGGCGCCGCATGAACGAAGGGGCCGACGAAGTGACGCCGACCGCGTCCGGAACCACTCCGGATCGCGGCCAGGGGGGCGCCGCCGGCATCGACATGGGCAGCGGGGGCGAGGGTACCGGCATCGAATAGAGGAGACGGCGGGGCCGGCCCGATATAATCGGGCATGGCCCGCACTGCTCCGCCGGAAACCTGGGGCAACTCCACCGTCCGCACCGCCTGCCCGCTGGACTGTCCCGACGCCTGCACGCTCGACGTCGCCGTCGAGCGCGGCCGCATCGTCAAGATCGACGGCGGCGACGACAATCCGGTTACCCGCAATTTCATCTGCGCCAAGGTCCGCCGGTTCGCCGACCGCATCTACGGCGAAGACCGCGTGCTCTACCCGGCGGTCCGCAAGGACGCCAAGGGACAGGGCACGTTCGTCCGCGTCACCTGGGAGGAAGCGCTCGACCTGATCGCGCGGCGGATGACGGAGATCAAGGCGCAGTACGGCGGGGAGGCGATCCTCCCGTTCTACTACGGCGGCTCGAACGGTCCGCTCACCCAGAACACCAACGACGCCGAGTTGTGGCGGCGCTTCGGAACGTCGCGACTCGCCACCACCGTCTGCGCGGCGCCGACCGGCGCGGCGAATCTGGCGCTGTACGGCAAGATGGCCGGCGTCGTCTATCAGGACTATCCGCACGCCAGGCTGATCGTGCTATGGGGCGTCAACCCCTCGGCCTCGGGCATCCATCTCGTCCCGTACGTGAAGGAAGCACAGGCGGCCGGCGCGACACTGGTCGTCATCGATCCGCGGACCACGTCGCTGGCGAAAAAGGCGGATCTGCACCTCGCGATCCGTCCCGGCACCGATCTGCCCGTCGCGCTGGCGCTGCACCGGGTGATGTTCGAAGAGGGGCACGCCGACCTGGCGTTCCTCGCCCGGCACACGGACGGCGGCGAGCGGCTGCGTGCGGCGGCGGCGCCGTGGACGATCGAACGCGCCGCGGCCGAGGCGGGCATCGACCCTGCCGTCCTGCGCCGGTTCGCCGACCTGTACGTGGCGGCGTCGCCCGCGCTGGTGCGCTGCGGCTGGGGCCTCGAGCGCAACCGCAACGGCGGCAGCGCAGCCGCGGCGGTGCTCGCGCTGCCGGCGGTCGGCGGCAAGTTCGGCGTGCGCGGCGGCGGCTTCTCGATGAGCAACTCCCTCGCCTTCGGCCTGAAGGCGGCGCAGTGGATCGACACCCCGGAGCCGGACACGCGGCTCGTGAACATGAACCACCTCGGCCGCGCGTTGACCGAGTACTCCGATCCGCCGGTCAAGATGCTGTTCGCCTACAACTGCAACCCGCTGGCGACGATGCCGGACCAGAACCGGGTGCTGGAGGGGCTGAAGCGCGAGGATCTCTTCACCGTGGCGTTCGAGCAGGTGTTCACCGACACCACGCGCTACGCCGACGTCGTCCTGCCCGCGACGACGTTCCTCGAGCAGTACGACATCGCCAAATCGTACGGGCCGATCAGCCTGCAGCTCGTGCGGCCGGTGATCGAGCCGCGCGGCGAGGCGCGCACCAACGCGCAGGTGTTCTCCGCCATCGCGGAGCGCCTGGGGATCGGCACCGAAGAGGACGACATCGACACCCTGCTGCGGATCACGTCGCGGATGGGAACCGCCGGCCGCGAGCTGATGGAGCGCGGCGTCGCGACCCCGCCGCACGACGGCGCGCCGGTTCAGTTCGTCGACGTGTTCCCGCTCACGCCGGATCGCAAGGTGCACCTGTTCCCGGAGGCGATCGCCGGGGATGCGCCCGCCGGGCTGTACGGGTATCAGAGCGATCCGGCGACCGAGCGCTTCCCGCTCGCGCTCATCTCGCCGGCGTCCGAGAAGACGATCTCGTCGACGCTGGGCGAGCTGCGCGAGCGCGCGGCGGTGCTGCACATGAACCCGGAGGACGCGGCGGCGCGCAGCATCTCGCAGAGCGACGCGGTGCGCGTCTTCAATCACCTTGGCGAGCTGCATTGCCCGGCCAACATCACCGCCGACGTGCGCCCCGGCACGGTCGCCTTCTCCAAAGGCGTCTGGCGCAAGAACACCTACAACGGATCGACGTCCAACGCGCTGGTGCCGGACACGCTGACGGATCTGGGCGGCGGCGCCTGTTTCAACGACGCCCGCGTCCAGGTCGCGCTGCTCGGCCGGCACTGAGCACGTCGTGAGCGCGGGCGCTGAGTGCGATCGCGATCACGACTGCCACCGATCCGAGGCCAGGTCGCGACCGCGAACGGCGCTGCGATTCCCTAATAGCTGAAGAAGAAAATCAGATCGATCCCGGCGCGCTCGACGCGGCGCTGCGTCAACCGGTTGGCGACGCCGCTGGTTTCCGGCGAGATGCGGGTCTCGGCGCGGAGGAACCTCGCGAGCTGGTACTCGAGCATGAACTCGGTGAAGCTGCGCTGACCGAACTGCTGCCGGAAGCGGACGAAGGCGCGATCGCCGACCTGCTTGCCGAGCGTCACGCCGCCCGCCGTCTCGCCGGTCTCCGGGTCCGACGTCGTGATCTCGAAGAGGTCCACGTCCAGGGCGCGGCCGATCGACTTGCCCAGTGACGAGGCGACGAAACCGCTGGCGATGCCGCCGGCGGTCTCCGCCAGCGAGGCGCGCTCGCCGGTGCCCAGCTCGTTCACCGATCGATTGAAGACGATCAGCGAGAGGATGTCGGCCTCGTCGAGCGGCGGGTTGCTGCTCAGCGCGATCTGCGGCGCGCGGGCGGTGCCGGTGACGTTGATCCGGGCGGTGACGCCGGTGTTCGGGATCAGCCGCTCGGCGGTGAGGTTCAGGTCGGGATTGATCTGCGGCAGGCCGTCGAAGCGCACCTCGCCGCCGCGCTGGATGGTGAAGCGCCGCCCCTGGAACTCGTAGAAGCCGCGGACCGTGTTGGCGGTGCCGCGCACCAGCAGCGGTCCGTTCTCGCGCTTGTCGACCTGCAGGTCGGCGCCGATCGTCGCGTTGACGCTGCCGACCTGCGACGCATTCGCCCCGCCCGGCCGGATGTCGTCGCCGCGGACGATGAAGTTGTCCGGCGCGATGACCCGGAGGTTCAGCTCCAGCGCCGAGAAGATGCCGGTCTGCGGCGCAACCGCCGGCGCGCTCGCCTCCTGCGCCGGCGCGGCGCCGGCGCCGATGTCGCGGCCGCGCGCGAACGCCTCGCGCGTCGCCTCGTCGGCCCCCTTGTGGCTGACGACCGTTTCCTGCGCCGAAACCACGTCGGGCAGCGCCTCCTCGGAGTAGGCGTTGCTGAACAGCAGCAGCACCCGGTCCAGCTCGATGCGCGCCGCATCGGTCCGGATCTCCCCTTCGAGGCGCGGCTTCCGCACTTCGCCGGTGAGCTTGAGGCGCGTCTGCACGTTCAGCTCGCCGAGCTCGTTGTCGAGCACCTGGAAGTCGTCCGAGTCGATCGACATGTTCACCGCGCCCGGCTGGCGTTCGTGCACGGCGAGCTCGCCGCTGATCGTCAGCGGGTGTCCGTTCTCGTCCAGCACCCGCAGGTTGGCGACGCGCACCCGGTCGCCGGTGAGATCGACGCGGGTCGTCAGGCCGCTGAAGCCGACGCCGGACTGCACCACCTGGAACGCGCCGTTCTGGATGTCGACGTAACCGTTGAGATGCGGGTCGCGGCCCGATCCGGTGACGCGGACGTCGGCCTGCAGCGTGCCGGTGACGCCGGTGAGCTGATTGGTGAACCCCTGAATCAGGCCGAGATCGATCCGCGAGGACTGCACCTGCAGATCGATCTGATCGCCGGGGGCCGTCGCCACGTGGGCGCCGGGCGCGGAGGGCTGCGATCGCAGCGCGCTCATCGGCACGGTGCCCTTCGCGGTCAACTCGACTCCCGGCCCCTGCACCAGCCGCGCGTCCACGCCGATGCGATCGTTCTGGAAAGTGCCGTCCACCGTCAGCGACTGATACGTGAACCGCTGGAAGGCGCCGTCCAGGATCGAGGCGCGCCCGGTCACCGACGGCGCGTTCGCCGATCCGGCAATCGTCGCGTCGGCATTCAACCGGCCGGTGAAGCCGCGGTTCTGCAGCGCGAGCTTTTCGATCTGCGCGACGTCGACGTTCTGTGCGCGGACCTTGATGGCGCCAATCTCGGGATTGTCGCCGAGCGAGAAACTGCCGTCGACGTCGAGCGACTGATCGCCGTTGACCAGCTTCACGCCGAGCATCTCGACGCGATTGGCGCCGTACTTGACCGTCGCCTCCGCGCCCGGCGCGGTCCGCCATTCGACTCCCTGCGTGCGCAGGGCCAGCGATGGCAGGTGCAGCTCCTGGTGATCGGGATGGAAGATGACCTTGCCGGACGCGTCGAGCTCCCGCGTGCCGCTCGCGTCGCCGCCTGCCGCGGCCGCCGCGGCGCCGCCCGAGGGCCCCTGCGCGACGTGAGTCGTGAAATCGAGCGTCCTGTCGGCGTACGTGGTCGTCGCGGTGAGCGTATTGATCTGCACGTTGCCGAGCTGCACGAACGTGCCGCTCGTCTCGGCCTGCACCTTGGCGCGCGGGAACTCGAGGTTCGGCACGGTGACGGTGTAACGGCTGTTCAGGTCGAGCGCCTTGTTGTCCTCGTATCCGACGTTCGACCCGTTCACCGTGCCCGCGATCGTCAGCGACGAGGCGTTGCCGGTGACGGTGCCGTCGAGGACGGCGGATCCGGCGAGCCCTTTCTGGTTGGCGAGGGCGCCGAGCCGCTCGAGATTCGCCGCGGACACGTGGTACTGGAGATTCGACTGCCCGTTCTGATCGAGCGCGATCGGCCCGGACGCGGTGACCTCGATGTCGGGCCCCTTGACGCTCGCCTGACGCAGCGTGCCGCGGCGGTTCGCGTACTGCCCCTGGACGTCGGCGGTATCGATCTGCAGGCCGCCGACCTCGCTCTTCGCCAGCGTGACGCGTCCGTCCGCGGTGACCGCGTCGGGCGTGATCGGCGCGGACGTGTCGGCGACGGAGAAGCTGGCGTCGACGGTGCCGCTGACATTGCCGTGGTATCGCGGATTGGCGGCGATGCGCCCCGGGTCGAACCCGCGGAACTCGCCGTTCGCGCGGCCGGAGAGGCGGGTGCCGGCGACGTGCGCCTCGTACTGCATGCGCGGCAGGGAACCGCCGAACACTTCGGAGTCCGTCGCGGTGCCGCTCGCATCGATTCGCGCCTGCCCTGGTCCGGCTCCGCCGCCTTTCACCTCGAATGTCGTGTCGAGACGGCTGTCGTACTCCGGTTTCGCCAGGGCCGCGATCTCGAACGCTTCTCCGACCCGGCGCAGGTTGACGTTGCGGACTTCGCCGCGCGCCGCATAGGCCAGCGACTGCAATCCCGCCTTCCCCGGCCCGGATGTCATCGCGAATTCGGCGGACGTGCCGCTGACGATCGTTCCACCGGCGAGCGAAGACTCGGCCAGCGTCGCGCTGCCCTCGATCGCCGTCGTCCGGCCGGCGGACCCTTTGACGTGATAGGCCGTGGCGTTCAGGTCGGTTGCGATGCGCGGCGCGCTGAGGTTCCGCGGCAGTCCGGCGAGGTTGATGCGCGACGCGCTGCCGGCGAGATCGAACTGGAGCGGCTGCCCGGCGGCCGGCGGCAGCAGGATGAACCCCCTCGTGGTGGCGCTCCCGCCATACGCGTTGGCCCGGCCGTCGAGCCCGATGCGCCGGCCGGCAAGGTCCGCCCTGACGCGGACGCCGCTGGCCGTGTATCCCGCCGCGACGACCCGCGGCCCCTCGAAGACGACGCGTCCGCGCAGCCGATCCAGGGCCGGCGCCTGCGCCGGGGCGCTGGCGACGCGGAGATCGACCTCGGCACGGCCGGTGATGTCGCTCTTCTGCGCCGGGTTCTTCAGCAGCGGCGCCAGGTCCAGGTGCTGCGTCGTGACGTGTCCTTTGACGCCGAGGTCCGGAGCCTTGACGTCGGCGGTCACGGTTCCGCTCACGTCGCCCGCTTCGGACTTGACGTTCAGCGCGAGCTTCAACGCATCCTGCGGTCCGTCGGCTCTGACGTCGAACGAGGGGTGCAGGTCGTATCCCTGCACCACCGGCAGCACGCCGCCGAACTCGGGGAGCGACAGCGACGGCGACGAGGCGGTGATCTGCAGCGACGGCGCGCTCAGGTAGTTGCGGACGACGCCGTCCACCGTCAGCGAGCTTTGCCCCGTCTGCACGAACAGCTTCTCGACGTTGAGATCGTCGTCTCGCGTCCCCACCCGTCCGGCGAGCTTCTGCAGCGTCAGGTCCGGCGCCTTGCCGCTGAACGACAGGTGATCCAGCGTGACGCTGTAGTGCACCGGCGCGTACTCGAAGCCGGCCTTCACGTTGAGGGCGTCGATGCGCGAGGGAATCCGGAAGGAGGGCGACGGCGCGCGGTCGTCGACCACCGCCCTGCCGTTGACGATCTCGATCGACGGCAGCGAGACCGGGCGCCGCGGTCCCTGCCGGTCCGCTTCCTGCGCCTGCTTCCTGGGCAGCCGCGCCAGGTTCCAGCCCCGCGCATCACGCCGGGCGAGGACGTAGGGCTCCTCGAGCCGGATCTCGCGCACGGTGACGCCTTGCGACACCAGCTCGGCGACGCTGTACTTGATCTCGACGGACTTCAGCGTGAGCACGCGCTCGCCGTCCACGTCGATGGCGACGTCGCCGAGCCGCACCCCGTAGAAGAGATTGCCGCCGAGGCTGCCGACCGACACGGTGCCGTTGACGTACTGCCCCGCCTGGCGGACGACGTACTTGCGCAGCCAGTCGCGGAACCACGGCGTCTGCGACACGATCAGCGCCAGGGCGATGATGCCGATGAACAGCGTGCCGACCAGCGCCACGATCTGCAGCGTGCGCCGCATGTATTTCTTCGCCGGAGTGATGCGCCGTTGCAGCATGGGTCAGAACGCCTGGCCGATGGAGAAATGGAAGCGGAACCGGCGTGACTGCTCCTTGCCGTCGATGAGCAGTCCCGGAACCGGATTGACCTGATACCCCAGGTCGGCGCGGATCGGCCCGATCGGCGTCATGTAGCGCAGCCCCGGGCCGACGTCGTACCGCAGCTGGTTCACGTTGAAGTCCCACGCGTTGTTCCACACGTTGCCCGCGTCGGCGAACAGCACGGCGCTGAGATTCCCCCACACCGGCGCGCGCAGCTCGGCGGAACTCTCGAACATCGTGTGGCCGCCGATCGGGAAGCCGTTGTACAGCGGCGAGACCTCGAACCGGCCCCAGCCGCGCAGGCTGCTCGAGCCGCCGAGAAAATAGCGGCGGAAGAACGGCACCCGCAGGTTCTCGCCCCGCGGCGTGCCGATCGATCCGCCCCGCGCCTTCACCGCAATCACCGCGAGATCCCCCAGCGCCAGGTAGTAGCGCCCCTCGAGGATCAACTCGGCGAAGTCGTAATCCCCGCGCAGCAGGCTGCCGGCGCGTTCGAGGTGCGCGTCGAGCGTGTAGCCGCGCCGCGCGTTGACGGTGCTGTCCGCCGTGCTGCGATGGACGTCCAGGTCCACCGACGACAGCCGCCCGCGCGCCTTCCCGTTCAACGGATCGAGGCCGAGCGAAATCAGCAGATCGTGGGCGGTCGGATCGCGCAAGGCGATCTCCGCGACGTCATAGCTCTGGAACTCGTTCGTGTAGGTCAGCGACAGCGAAGTCTGCCCCTGGCGCTGCGACAGCGGCCCGCGGCGCGCGAACGTGCGCTCGAACGACACGCGGCCGCCGCGCGTGTTGAGCGTGTAGGCGGGCTCGTCGCGGAACCACGACTGCGCGGTCGCGACCATGTTGTAGCGCGGCCCGAACAGGTACGGCTGGCGGAAATTGACCCGCCCTCCCTTGCTCAGCGCCGAGTAGCTGCCTTCGAGCTGCAGGGTGCGCGCGCCGCCGAAGAAGTTCACGTGGCGCCAGTCGATCGACGCGCGTCCCTTCTCTTCGCTGCCGTAGCCGAGGCCGAAATTCACCTTGCGGTGCTTGCCTTCGGTGACCGTCACCTTCACCGGCACCGTTTCCGGCTGCTCCCCCTCGCGGATCACCGGCTCGATGTTCGCGAACTGGAACGTCTCCAGCGAATAGAGGCGGCGCTGACTCTCCTGCAGCTGCGACAGGCGGAAGCGACGGTTCGGGCGGAACGTCAACTGGCGCACGACCACGTTGTCGGACACCGACGTGTTCCCCTCGACGTCGATCTCGCCGTAGCGCGCCAGCGTCCCCGGCGTGGTCGCCAGCGTGACGACGCGGGCGCGCTCGGTGGTGCCGGGACGCTCGGTCAACCGGACCGTCGCATACGGGTACCCGTGATCCTTCACCTCGTCGAGCGCGGTTTCGCGCGACGCCTGCGCCAGCGCGCGATCGAGCGGCGCGCTGGTCTTGAGCGGGAGCCGCCCCTTCAACTCGTCCAGCTCCCCCGGCGGCAGCACCTCGAAGCCCTGATATTCGAGCGCCTCGACGACGATCGGTTCACCTTCTTCGATGTTCACGGTGACGTCGACGGCATCCTGCTTGTCGCTCATCTTCACGTCGAACGACGCGACCTTGGCATCGGGGAAGCCGCGATCGCGGTAGAAGGCGACAATGCGCTTCAGATCGGCTTCGAACTGCTCGCGGGTGAAGTAGTGCCTGGCTCCCCAGGGGAGCTTCGAGCTCTGGATCGTGGCCAGGACGTCCTTGATCTGCCCTTCCTTGACCGCCTTGACCCCGGTGAATTTCACCGAATTGACCCTGACGGCCCCCTGCTCCCCCTCGACACAGCCCGCGGTGGCCGCCGCCAGCGCGAAAAAGAGAACCGCGAGGCTGCGGCGGGCAAAGAAAAAAGGCACGTGATGGGGTGCTACCACATCACGTGCCAAGGCTGGGGAGCCTTCCGGTCTGCCCCGGGCAGGCCGGCTATTCGCGCGTAATTTCGGGCTTTCCGCCCGAGACCGAGAGCATGATGCCGAGCCCGACGGCAATCACGAGGCCGATGACGACCCAGACGGGGGACACCTGGCTGAGGACACCTCCGTACCAGAGCGCGGCCACCGCGCCCCCCAGGAGGATGAAATACCCGATCAGATACATGTTGATGAAGCGCATGGTACCTCTCGGTTGTTCGGCGCCGGCGGCCGGCGGCCAGCGGTCCATCGCCGGACCGCTGACCGCCCACCGCCGGTTGCCAGCGTCCTACTTGGTAAGCCTCACCACCAGCGCCGCGCGGCGGTTCAGCCGGCGCGTCTCCTCGCGGGAGTTGTCGTGCTTCGGCCGCTCCTCACCGTAGCTCACGGTGCGGAACCGGCTCGCCGCGATGCCGCGGCTCGACAGGTAGTCGCGGACCGCGTTGGCGCGGCGCTCGCCGAGGGCCAGGTTGTATTCCGCCGTGCCGATGTTGCAGGTGTGGCCTTCGATCTCGACGTTGACGTCCGCGTTCTTCTGCAGCACCGCGACCGCCTCGTCGAGCGCGCGCACCGCTTCCGGCCGCAGGCTGTAGCGGTCGAAGTCGAAGTGCACGTCCTCGAATGTGACCTGCTGGACCACCGGGCGCACCACCTGGATGTTGACGGTGTCGCGCGCCGTCTTGCCGTCGCTCGGACAGGTCACCGTCACGGTCACCGGCACCGGGCCTTCCTGGTTCGGCGCCGTCCACGGCGTGCTCTGGCCGCTCGGGTTGGTGAACGTGCCGGTCGGCGCGGTCCACGCGTAGGTGACCGTGCAGCCGATCGAGCTGTTCGCCACCGCGCTCACCGTGGAGGTCTTGCCGACTTCCACCGTGCACGGATTGCAGTTGGCGCGCACCGACAGATCGTGTGTGGGCGGCGGCGGGGGCGGGGGCGGCGGGGGGGGCGGCGGCGGCGGGACGTAGACGCGCACGCCGGGGTGATACCCAATGCGCCCGACGATGTCCATGCGATCGCCGGCGCCGTTGGTGTACTGCCCGAGGTATTCGTCGCGCTTGTCGACGGTGAAGCGATAGGTCCAGCCCAGACCGGCGAACACGCCGTTGCTGCCCTGCCAGGTCAGCCCGAGATTGAAGTTGAGCGGGTTCTTGACGTCCGACTCGAAGCCGACGGGGAGGAACGATCCGTCCGTCGCGAGCATCACCTGCTTGGTGCGCAGCGTGTCGTCCGCGTAGAGCTCGCCATCGAGTTCGGCGGTGAGGCGCAGCGAGCGGCGCGACGGCATGCCGGCGCCGATGCCCCAGCGGAAGGCGTTGGTCGTCTCGACTTGGGCCGGGCTGCCGCGGACGATGTAGCCGCCGTAGCCGGAGAACTCGACGCGCTGGTTGAATTCCTTGCTCAGGATCGCGTCGATGGCGAAGTCCGCCTTGCCGGTGCTGACGCCGCCGTCCTTGTCACCGGTCGGCACCTTGACCATGCCGCGCAGCGCGAACGCTGCCGGCTGCTGCCGCCACTGCGAGGTGAAGTTCACCTTCGCGCCCAGCCAGAGATCGCCGAGCTGGTTGCCGCTCCAGGTGTCGTTCATCAGCGGATGCTGCGGGACGACGCCGCCGGCGCGCGGCATCGACGAGAGGAACAGCGGACGGATGTCGCGATCGATGCGCGAGACGAGCACCCACGAGCCGAAGATCTCCGCCCGATCGCCGACGCCGACGCCGAACGTCAGCGGCCAGTTGGAGACGTCGGTGAAGCCCTGGTTGTCGTCGAAGTTGACGCGGTAGGCGCTGAGCGACCACTTCTTGCGCGGCAGCACCTCGCCGGTGGGCACGTACCACAGGCCGGTATCGCCCATGAACGTCGTCGTCGCCGGACGTGTTTCGCTGTCCGACGTGGTGGTGGACGCGGCCGGCTGCGCGGCGGTGGTACCGCCCGTGGTGCCGCTCTGAGTCGTCGCAGTGCTCTGGCCGGCGGCACTTGACGCGACGGCCACGGTCAACGCGGCGGCGATCGCTACCCGATTCAACATGCGCACATCTGCCTCCCAACAAACTCGCACAGGCCGGCCCATGCCGGCCCCGTTCACGGGCCGGATCAGCGTTCCGGCCCGCGGCGCACTACTCGCCGCTCCGCATCGTCTCGTCGGTCATGCTCACCGGTGCCGGCGAGGGCTCCGGAGCCGGCTCGACGAGGCGGCCGCGGCCGCCGCGGCTGATCTGTCCGCCCTTGCGCCCGGCATTGCGGGCCTCGTCGGACGTCCACTCGTGCGCGGTTCCCTTCTGGTGCGCGGCGCGTCCCCCCTTGCTGGCAATCTCGCGCTGCTTCTCCGGGGACATCGAGGCGAAGCCGCGGCGTTCCTTGCGTTCTCCGTTATTCATCATACGGTCCTTTGCGTTCGTGCCCCGCACAACGTACGGAGCGGGGTTCGGTTCTGCCGGCGGATCTTGGACCGGCGCGGGCTCCGGCTCGGTCGGGGGCGTCTCGGGGGCGTCCTGGGGTTCCTTCGACGGGTCCCCGCCCTGTCTGGTCTCCATCACACAAACCTTCCGGCCGGGCTGTAGTTCAAAGGCTGTGCCAGCCGAAGGCCGGCGCGGAGGGGCTGCGCCTCCCGCAAGTCGAAGCAAATCGCGGGGATAGCGGACGACCCGTACGGAGCCGACTGAACGCTGGAGCGAATCGCTACACCTGCGGCTGTAAGGCAATACATGAGGTTCGGGATGGGGTACCATGGGCGGCATGGCGCCCCGCATCGTGATGTGCAAGAAACTGCAGCGTGAACTTCCCGGACTCGACACCCCGCCCTGGCCAGGCGAGCTCGGTCAGCGCGTCTACGAGAATATTTCCGCGGACGCGTGGAAAATGTGGGAAGAGCGGATGAAGATGATCCTGAACGAGTACCGCCTCATGCCCTGGCAGAAAGAGGCGCAGCAGCTCGTGGCCAAGCACATGGAGGATTTCTTCTTCGGCGAAGGCGCGGCGCTCCCGCCCGGATACGTTCCACAACAAGGCAAACAGTAGCAGCTCCAGGCTTGCCCTGGCCCGGCGAATCGCACTCACCCCCGCGCGTCGGCCAACAGCGCCGGCGCAATCTCGGGATCGAGCAGCGCGTGCGCGTCGCGAACCGCACGCTCCGCGTCTTCGGGGCGCCCGCCCCGCGCGAAGAGGAAGCCGAGATAACTGCCTGCTTCCGGAAGCGGTTCGAGCATCTGTCCCTCCTTGGCGGTGATGCGGATCTCGCTCACGCCCGCCACCCGCGACGCGGCCTCGACGCCGTTCATCCGCTTGAAGATGCCCCGCCGCGGGATGGGAATCATCATCACCGCCGCGGCGTCCGGTTCACGCGTGTAGCGATCGATCGACTGCCCTATCGCGTGCTGCAGCAGCACCATCTCGAGCGAAACCGGGGGGGACGCGAACGTCAGCACGCGCGAACAGAGTCCGCCAATCGGACGTGCGGCCACCTCGAGTATGTAAATCTCACCCTGTGGTGTCATACGGCACTCCGCGTGAACGGGGCCGTGTCCGAGGCCGAGCGCGTGGGCCGCCGCCTCCACCGCCTTCGCGATGCGGGACTGGAGCTCCGGTGCGGTGCGCGACGGCGTCACGTAGATCGTTTCCTCGAAGAACGGCCCGACGAGCGGATCGGGCTTGTCGAACAGCGCAAACACGCGCAGGACGCCGTCGGTCAGGACGCCTTCGAGCGCGAACTCGTCGCCGTCGATGTACTGCTCGACCAGGATCTCGTCTTCGAGGCCGGTCCGCGCGGCGCGCACGTCCGGCCGCGCCAGCAGCGCCCTGATCCGGTCGAACGCCTCCGCGTACTCCTCGTCGTCGTTCGCGCGAATGACGCCGCGGCTGCCGGAGAGCCCCACCGGCTTCAAGACGACGGGAAAGCTGACGTCCGGCCGCGGATCGCCGAGGCCGGGTCGCAGGTCTCTCAGCGCGGCGCGCAGGTTGCGGATGGCGAAGCGGGGCGCGGGCAGCCCCGCGGTCGCGAGCAGCACCCTCGACCGGCACTTGTCGGTGCTCGCCTCGGCGCCGGCGACGGAGTGCCACCGGATGCCCAGCGCCTGCGCAACGTGCGCGGCGAGGACGACGGGACGGTCGCCGACGGCGAGAATGCCGCCGACCGGAAACTCCCGCGCGCGGCGGAAGATCCGATCCAGCGACAGCGGGATGTCGTAGAACCGCACCGGAATTGCGCGGTCCTGCCACGGGTCATCGAGCCGATGACAACGATCGGTCGCAAACACCAGTTCGATCCCGAGCCGCGCCGCCGCGTCGTCGAACGCGCGCAGCTGGTATCCGGTCGTGTGAGAGAAGAGGAGAACTCGTGTCATTGCCGATCGACGATTGCAGACGGCAGATCGACGGATTGAAGATTGGGGGATTGAAGATCGACGGATTGGCGATTGGCCAATCGGCAGTCGTCACTCCGTCGATCGGCACTCTGCAATCGGCAGCTTTCGATCGGCAATCTGCAATCGGCCATCGGCAATTGGTTATATCAGAGCCACCTGCTCTGTGCTGGGCTCCGCTCAACAGTACCAAGGCTCGTTCAAGTAGGGCACCGCGGCGCGGGACACCAGCGGTTCGCGCGCCGGGGGCACCGAGGCCGCCGCGGCGTGCGCGAGATCCCAGGCCCGCCCGAACATCTCGTCCCGCGGTGCGTTCAGGCGCGACCCGACCAGCCGCTCTATCTCCTGCTGCAACGCGTCGACGCGCGGATCGGGATGGCGCCAGCCATGCGCCAGCGAGGCGGGGTTGAAGCCGGTCACCACCCGACGCACCTCCGGCAGCTCCAGCATCCGCGAGCCCTGCGGAATCAGCAGCCGGATGGCGTACTGGATCGGGGCGACCGCCGGCACCAGGTGCAGCCGATCGATCTCCTGCAGCATCGCGGCGTAGCCGTCGAGCGTCGTCCACGGCGTGAACGCGACGAACGTCGGCGACAGCGTGAGGCCGATCGCGCGACAGTGCTCGACCACGGCGGCGAAATCGGCGTGGGTGTGCCCTTTCTCGAGCTTCTCGAGCACCTCGTCGTCGAACGACTCGACCGCGCAGGTCACGAACGCGCAGCCCGTGTCGCGGAGCCGCGGCAGCACCGCGGCATGGTTCTTCAGGTGCTCGACTTTGATGGTCACGTCGTAGCTGACACCCGGACACTCGCGCGCCAGCGCCTCGACGATGCGCAGCGCGTGCGTCGGGCCGTTGAAGAAGTCCGGGTCGCCGAACGTGATGTGCTGCGCCCCGGCGGCGACCTGCGCGCGGACGTCGGCGAGGACCACGCCGGCGTCCACCGCGCGGAACCGTCCGTCGTACACGGGCACGATCGGGCAATGCCGGCAGCGGTGTTTGCACCCCCGCGTCGCTTCCGTGTAGCCGGCGACGCGGCGCTCGTCGCCAATCTGCAGCGAGGCATAGCGTGTGAGCGGCGGGAGATCGGAGCGATCGGGTGTGACGAACGTGATCCGCGGGAGCGGATCGTCCGGCTGAACGCGAAAGCCGCCGGGGGAGCAGAGATCGACCAGGGCACGCTCGAACTCGGGGCCGAGGATCGTGTGTACGCCGTGCTCGCGCAGGACGTCGGCATTCAGCGGCGCGTACAGCCCGTAGGCGCAGAGATGCGCCGACGGATTCAGCGCGCGCACCCGATCCATCACCGGCAGCGCGAGGCGGGTCGCCGTGTGCATCGGCAGGTAGAACGCGACCACACCGGCCTGCCGGATGTCGTCCTCGCGGAGCTTCTCCCGCGTCACGTCGACGGGCCGCACCTCGTGCCCGGCGCCGCGCAGGAACGCCGCCGGCGAGGCCAGGCCGAAGGGCTGCCGTCCGAGGTCGTAGGTGCTGATCAGAACCACGTTCATTCGCGTGACACTCGTGATCCTGTCACGTCCCGCGGACGCTGGCGACTGGGAGCCGACACCGTCACTTCCACGGCACGCCGGGGGCACGGTAGAAGTTGATCCCCATGGCGGTCCAGCGCGGGCCCTGCGCGCCGAGGCGCTCGCGGAACTGCGGCCACCCCTGTTGTTCCACCGGACTCGCCCATGCCTTCTCGGCGGCGATGGCGAGCCGCGGCATCGCCATGAACTCCACGTCGCGGATGGTGGCGAGCGTTTCGGACCAGAGCGCCGCCTCGATGCCGAGAATCCTGCCGGGCGGGACGTCGGGGAGCAGCGTCGCCGGATCCCAGCCATACGCCGCCTCCACCGGGATCAGCGCCGCCCACCGCAGGCCCAGCGCGGTGTCGGCGTCGTACTTCATGTCCAGATACAGGCGGTTCGCCGGCGAGAGAATCAGACGCGGCGCGCGCGCCAGCTCGGTCCTCGCCGCGTCCGGGCGCCAGTGCTGCACGATCGTCGTCGGCAGCAGCGTGGCCGCCGCGATCTCGTCCCAGCCGATCATCTCGCGCCCGTGCTTCTGCACGATGCTCTGCACCCGCTCCACGAACGCGCGGTACTTCTCCGGCTCGAGGGTCTTCACCTCGTCGCCGCCCATGTGGAAGTACGGACCAGGCGTGAGCGCGGCGATCTCCCCCACCACGTCGTCGATGAACCGGTAGGTGTCCTCGTTGTCGACACACAGCGAGCTGAACCCGACGTCGGTGCCGGTGAACGGCGGCGGCGCCTGGCGGTTGCAGTTGAGCGCCGGATAGGACGACAACGCCGCGTTGGTGTGCCCGGGCATGTCGATCTCGGGCACGATCGTGATGAACCGCTCGGCGGCGTAGGCGACGAGATCCTTGTACTGCTCCTGCGTGTAGAACCCGCCCGGGGTGCCGCCGACCTCGGTCGCGCCGCCCTTCGCCGTGAGATCCGGCCACTTCCTGATCTCGATCCGCCAGCCCTGATCGTCCGAGAGGTGCAGGTGCAGGCGGTTCATCTTGTGGAGCGCCAGCAGGTCGATGTACCGCTTGACGTCGTCCGGGGCGAAGAAATGGCGCGCGACGTCGAGCATCGCGCCCCGCCAGGCGAACCGCGGCGTGTCGACGATGCGGAGCGCCGGCAGCGTCACCGTGCGCGGCTGCGGGAACAGCACCGCCTCGTGCTCGGCCCACGGCGGCAGCAGCTGCCGGAGCGTCTGAACGCCGTAGAAGAGCCCTGCCGGCGCCGCGGCGCTCAGCGCCAGGCGCTGCGCCTCGATGGTCAGTTCGTACCCTTCCGGGCCGAGCGCCTGCCGCGCCGGATCGATCGCGATGTCGATCCGGTTGCCGGCCGATGCCTGCGATCCGAGGCGCAGTCCGGTGGCGCGGCGGATCCATTCGGCGAGCTCGCGCGCGCTGCGCGCGGCCGCGGGATCCGCCGAGGTCACGCCGATGACGGTGGACGCGCCGATCGCGAAGGGGGCGCCACTGGCGAGGTCGAGCTGTTTCGGGAGCGGAATGAGCTGCTGCATGGCCGGAGCGGCGGGCTCGCGGACCGGCGACGGCCGCGGCATGTTCGGGCGCGGCGCGCGCGCGCAGGCGCCGGCCGCGAGTGCAAGGACCAGCGCGATCGCCAGAGTGCGATGGTCAATCGCCATTGGCTATAGGTTACACTCGCCCGGATGCCGACCCCAGTGAAGGATGCCGCGGCCGTCGCGCTCGACACCCGGTTCTTCGGGCACCCCCGCGGGCTCTCGACGCTGTTCTTCACGGAGATGTGGGAGCGCTTCAGCTACTACGGGATGCGCGCGCTCCTCATCCTGTTCATGACGGCGCCGCTCGCGGCGGGCGGGCTCGGCTTCGACACCGCGACCGCCGGGGCGATTTACGGCCTCTACACCTCGATGGTCTACATGATGACGCTGCCCGGAGGGTGGGTGGCGGACCGGCTGATCGGGCAGCGACGCGCCGTGCTCTACGGCGGCATCCTCATCGCGTCGGGGCATTTCTGCATGGCGTTCCCGTCGCTGGCCACGTTCTATCTCGGCCTGTTCCTCATCGTGATCGGCACCGGTCTGCTGAAGGGGAACGTCAGCGTCATCGTCGGCTATCTCTACGCCCCGGAGGACAAACGGCGGGACGCCGGGTTCTCGATCTTCTACATGGGGATCAACATGGGGGCGTTCTTCGCGCCGATCATCTGCGGATATCTCGGACAGAACATCAGCTGGCACATCGGCTTCGCCGCGGCGGGCGTCGGAATGACCGTGGGGTTGATCCAGTACGTGCTCGGCAGCAAGCACCTCGGAGACGTCGGCCTGAGGCCGGCGCCGTCGGAGAGCCCGGCTGCCGCTGCCCGCCTCCGCACGCGGGCCCTGATTTTCGGCGCGATCCTGCTGGCGCTCGCGGCCGGCTTCGCGATCGGGACGTACACCGGCGCGCTGCCGGTGACCGCCACGCAGATCTCGGATGCGGCGGGCTACTTCCTGCTGTTCCTGACGCTCGGCTTTTTCGGATGGCTCTTCAGCACCAGCGAGTGGACGCCGGAGGAACGCCGGCGGCTCTACGCGATCGCCGCGCTCTTCCTGGCGGCCGGCGTGTTCTGGTCGGTGTTCGAGCAGGCGGGCTCGACGCTCAATCTGTTCGCGGATCGCAACACGCGGACCTCGTTCGCCGGGATGCCGTTCCCGAGCAGCTGGTTCCAGTCGGCGAACTCGCTGTTCCTGTGGCTTCTCGCGCCCGTCTTCGCCTGGATCTGGATTCGCCTCGGGGCGATCGACAAGGAACCTTCCAGTCCGGCGAAGTTCGCGATCGGGCTGGTGTTCGTGGCAGCCGGGTTCGCGATCCTGATCCCTGCGGCGCAGATGTCCCAGCAGGGGATCCAGGTCAGCCCGATGTGGCTGACGGCGACCTACATCCTGCACACGATCGGCGAGCTCTGCCTCAGTCCGGTCGGATTGAGCGCGATGACGAAGCTGGCGCCCGTCCGCATTGCCGGCCTCGTCATGGGCATCTGGTTCCTGGCGACCTCGGTGGGCAACTACATCGGCGGGCGGGTGTCGGGCTTCTACGAATCGTTTCCGCTGCCCTCGCTGTTCGGCGCCGTGGCGAGCTTCGGGCTGGCGGTCGCCATCGTGATGTTCGCGCTGACGCCGCCCATCAAGCGGCTCATGGGCCGCGTCAACTGAAGCGGGCGCGCCATGGTTCTCGAGAAATACAAACAGAAGCGGAACTTCACCTCCACGCCCGAGCCCGCGGGCGACGTGACGCTGGCGGCCGAGCGTGCCGGACGCGAGCCGGCGGCGGGGCTGTTCTTCTGCGTGCAGAAGCACCTCGCCAGCCATCTGCACTACGACTTCCGCCTCGAATACAAGGGCGTGCTGCTCTCGTGGGCGGTGCCGAAGGGTCCGTCGCTCGATCCGAAGACGAAGCGGCTCGCGATGCACGTCGAGGATCATCCGATCGAGTACGGCACCTTCGAGGGGGTGATCCCGTCCGGCTACGGCGCCGGAATCGTGATGCTGTGGGATCAGGGCACGTGGACGCCGCAGGTCGACGATGTGGATGCGGCGCTGAAGAAGGGGGATCTGAAGTTCACGCTGGACGGCTACAAGCTCAAGGGATCGTGGGTGCTGGTGCGGACCGGCGGCCGGTACCCCGGCGCGCGCGGCGGCGACGGAGCGCGCTCGTGGCTGCTGATCAAGCACCGCGATGACTGGGCGGGGGACGTCGACATCACCGAGTTCGCGCCGAAGAGCGTGAAGAGCGACGGGGATTTCGCCGACATCCTCGCCGACGGCGACCCGGAGATCTGGATCTCGAATCGTCCGGCACAGGGCGGCGAGACCGGCGCGATGTTCGAGAAGATCGTCCGGCGCGCGCTGGAGATGAAAGGGGCGGCGCCGGAACCGGCGGCGCCCGCGAAGACGGCCAGGCGCAAGGCGGCAGCCCGTCCGCGCGCGGCCAGGACCTCGACCAAGTCCACGAAGAAGCGGTGATCATGCAGAGAAGCGACTACATCCTGTTCAGCGGCGCGGCGCCGGGCGCGGAAGCGGAGTTCGGCGCCTGCGCCGAGCGCTACGGCATCGAGGAAGTCAATTTCACGTTCGACGGACACGCCGAAGCGCGGCGCCGCGGGATCCGCGTCCTCAACCACGAGGAACTGCAGGCCGGCGATGTGAGCCTCGAATACGTCGGGCGGTTGATGAACCGGCGCTACACCGACAGCCCGACGCTGCGGAAGGTGCTGCAGTCGATCTGGTATCAGGTCAACAACGGCCAGGAAGTCTACGTGGTCGGGGTGATCCTCGAAGACGGCACGGTCCGCGGCGGCACCGGCTGGGGGGCGGAATTCGCCAAGCTGTGCAACAAGCCGCTCTGCGTGTTCGACGAGGAGAAGGACAGCTGGTTCTGCTGGACGGGGCGCGATTGGAAAGCGCAGGGGGTGCCGACGATCACGCACGCGCATTTCACGGGCACCGGCACGCGCAAGATTCATGACAACGGGAAGGGCGCGATCGAAGCGCTGTTCGCGAACAGCTTCAAGTAGGGCGAGGTTCGAGGTTCGAGGTTCGCGCAGGTTACGCGCCGGACGCAAGCCTCGTTGTGTGGCGCCCCGCCTCCGGCCGGGACGTGGTCTCGATCGCGTTCACGATCGGCGACTCGCCCAGCAGGTAGAAGACATCCGTGCGGATGCGCGACGGATGTTCGTTCCACTCGGGCTGCCAGTGGCCGTAGATCTCCCACCGAGGACCCGCGAGCCGATGGCCGTGGCTCTCGCACCACTGGCGGACCGCGTCGTGCGCGGCGCCAAGGCCGCCATACGGGCCGAGGTGGATCGTCGAAGCGGCCAATCCCGCCGGGGTGGCCGACGCCACGACCTCACCGGCGCCGTCGAACGGCCCGTCGAACTCGACGCCGACATCCAGCGTGATCGCGTCGTCCCGGTAGACCGCGACGTGCCGTCCACCGCGGAGGCCTTGCGCGCGCAACGCGTTCCACACCAGTCCGCAGCACTCCGGCACGACGCGCGCGAGGGCGGCGCCCTGCGCCTGCCGCCGGACGACGGCGAGCGGCACGGCAGCGAGGCGTTCGAGCTTGATGGTGTGGAGGGCCGGTTCACTCATGCACGGCTCCGCCGGTGTCAGACGTCGTAGACCTTGAGCACCTCGTCCCCGTAGTGGTTGATCACCTTCACGGCAATCCTGCCGGACTCCGGCGCGGCGAACGGCCGGCTCGTCGTGCGGTAAAGACCGGCGCCGACGCCGGCGAGCTGCTGCTCCCGCCTCGAATGGTATCCCCTGCCCATTGTCGGACGCGGGGATAGTCGGCCAGGTCCAGCACGAATTCCTGCCCCTTCGCCACACTCTGCAGCCGACAGGAATCGCCATCGTCCACCCATCGCCTCGCATCGCCGTGATAGGTCAGTGGCGGCCGCGATCCCGGCAGAAAGTCAGAAGGGAGCCGCCAGATCGATCGGCGCGTCGCGGCCGGATCGGTCAACTGCAGGCAGGGGTGGAATCGTTCGAACGAACCACCACCGCCGGAGGGCTCCCCCACGTAAATCGTATTGTGCGCCCAATCCCGCCCGGCGTGGGGATGGTCGCCGAGCCAGTCGGGAAGATCGTCAAGGCCGACTCGCAGAACGTGGCCGACGCGGAGCCAGCCGAAGATTACGTGCGCACCGCTGGGCGCATCTCGATAGCGATAGCACTCGCCGGATTTCTCGACTCGACGAAACCAGCCAAAGAACAGAAACAGGTCGCCGACGCCGACGCCCTGCCGTTCGAGATGTCGCTGCGCCGCGCCGGCCTGGCCGAACGCGGCTCGCCAACCACGACGTCTCGGGCGGACAGCCGGATCGAGATCGGGGTCGAGATGCGCGCGCTCCGCCCCCGTCAGTTTCCCTCCGGTCAGGTCTGAAACGAGTTGGCCGACATCCAGCCGCACGTAGCCCAGCTCGCCAAACGTTGTCGTTCCGCTCGCGTGCGGGATTGGCAGCGAGACCATCCGGCCGTCGGGCAGAATCGGACTCGCGCAGGCGCCGTACTGCGGCGACGAATCGAAGCCCTTCCGGCTGAGGATCAATTTCATGGCCCGACGCTCGCTCCATACCCGCCGCTTACGGGCCAGCCGGACGTCCCTGATTTGGCGACATCGTAACCCTCCGCCGCCCGCTCGCGCAGCACGAAGGGACCGAACACCTCGCGCGCCTCGTGCTGGTTGTGGGCGCGGCAACGCAGCTGGATGTTCGCCTCGCTTGCCGCCCCCTCGAAGGCGTAAGGACTGCAGCAGTGCAACGGCGACGAAAAGCGCGATGAGCACTGGGGCGACGTTCAGAAAACGACGGGGTCGCCATCGCGGAGTGGCTTGCGCAGGGGCCCGAGGGCTTCTCGGTCGACGCATTGTACTCGGCGTCGGTGTCGCGCAGGTAGTTCTCGATCCAGGCGTCACCGTAGCGCGCAGCGACCTCCGAGAGATAGATCGCGGTTTCGACCGCTTCGCGCTGGCAGAAGAACAGCTTCCGCTCTCTCGCCGGGTCGTTCCAGCAGGCCAGCAGCCGGCGCGTCGGCGGTGTCACGTCGACGTATCCACCCTGCCGCCAGCGATCGACGCGTTCCCGGATGCGGTTGATCTCCGTGTTCGGGTTGATCCGATCGAGCGTCCATCTCGACGTCCGTCGTGATGCCGCCGTGATCGAACTTGAAGTGCCGTATGGGGCGCCTCGAAGGGGGAATTCAGGATCGGGCTTTCGATGGTGACCTGAGCCACGGGGTGTATCTACTGCCCCGCGCGCCCTTCTCGGTTCACGCAGCGCGTCGTGACGAAGAGAGACGCGAGGCGATCACCGCCCCATATGCGCCGGCTGCGGCAACGACCGCGAGGCCGAACAGGCCGATGGCGAAATACGGGGCGTCGACTCGGCTCGTGACGGGAAAGTTCATCCACATCATCGCGCCGAACCAGTGTGCGAGGACACCGACGAGCCCGAAACGCAAGGCCAGCACGAAGACCAGGGTCGAAGCGAGCGACGCCGCGACGCTGACGGCGCTGTAGCCGGAGGCTTCCGCGATCGGGTTGATTGCGATCAACAGCCCGGCGAAGACCGCGATCGCCGGCCAGAGCCGCCGCAACAGGATGTTCAGCGCCAGGAGCACGACCAGGAAGGCGAGCGCGATCCCGAGCGTGATCAAGCCGACCGAGCTGACGGCGGCGAGGGCGTGGCGGCCGCCGAGCAGCGCCTGAGGCGGAGGCGCGTTCAGCACGAAGAGATAGGGCAGGTTGCCGATCGGGTGGAACATCGGCGGCGGCGGCGCCTCCGCGCCGAGCGCGTGCGGCAGCACGACAGGCAGCTGCACCGTCAACAACACGGTCGCCGCCGACAGGCTGATGCCGCAAAGCAGGTCTCGACCGACGAGCGGATCCCGAAAGCGGCCGCGCAGGAGCCGCGTCCATGAGACGAGAAACCGCGGGTGCAGGCGCCGGGCGTACGGCTCGACTGCCAGATACAGGGCCCAGCCCGCCGCGGCATCGACGAGCGCCTTGCCCAGGCCGATGGTGAACAGGATCCATTCGTCGCGCACACTCGGAACGTGGTGCGCGCCGAGAAACCAGGAGGTCATCCGCAGCGCGAACACGAGCGCGGCGACCCGGAGTGCGCCGGCCCGGTCCCCGCGGCCGTTGAGCCAGTTCCGCGCCACGAGCACCGCCGCCGCCAGCGGCATGGCGATCAGTGACAGGAGCGCCAGCACGCGATGCATCAGCGTCGATTGGCGGTTGAGAATAGCGGCCCCCTCGAGTGGGTTCGACGGATCCCAGTACGCATCCCAGGGAACCACCTGCTCGAAATACACCGGCCGCCCGCGATGCGCCGCCGCTTCGACGCGGATCGGATACCCGCCGGCGCCGGTGCCCGACCACGCGGCACGCGTCTCGGCGAACACCTCAGGATTTCGCGTCGGCGCGGCGGGCTGGAACGATGACGGGTCGAGGCCGGCCTCTTGAAACAGCGGTGTCCAGTCGGCTGCGGCGGGATTCGGCGCCGGCGCGTCCGCCGCGTCAGAGTGCACGAGCAGCGCGACGAGGTGGCCGCGCACATCGGTGAGCACCTGCGCATCCCCCGGGCGCGGCGCGGGATCATCGCCCCTGACCTGACCGTCGGGATTCCATGGCAGCAGCGTTCCACGTGACTCGCGATAGCCAAACAGGACGTCCCACTGCCCCGGCTCGCGCAGCGGATCCCAGCGCCGCGGCGACCGGTCATGGGCGCGGACGTACCGGCGGTAGCGATCGATGCCGGCGATGATGAAACCCACACGGTCCAGCGGGTCCGAGGCGTATCCCAATCGTTGGAGGATGCCGCGCGCGCGATCCTCGAGCACCTCTGCCCCGCGCGGAAACTGCACCCAGCCAAGCACCGACGCGCGATCGGCGAGCCGCCACGACACGCCCATCGCCATCACCAATGCCGCGAGGACACTGAACGCCACTGCCGGCCGGAGCGATCCATCCGGACCGGACAGCGCGATCAGCTCCGGCGACGGTGTTTCGCCGGCTTCCGCCGCCGCCTCGATGGGATCGCCGCCGGGGAGCGCGGCGAGCAGCGCGCGCGCCGAAGCGGGACGCAGTTCCGGATCCGTCTCGAGACAGGCGAGCAGCGCGCGTTCGATCCGGGGATCGAGATGCGCGACGAGCGCGCTCGGCTTCGCCGGCGCAGCGGACTCGTGCAGGCGGCGCACGTCATCGACGTTCGCGGCGTCGAACGCGCGCACGCCGGTGAACAACTCGTAGATGACGAGGCCGAGGGCATAGACGTCGCTCCGCTGACTCGCCGGCCGGCCATCGAGCTGCTCCGGGGCCATGTAGGCGGGCGTCCCCGCGAAACGGTCCGCGGCACGGTCGCCGGCGGCGACGGCGATCCCGAAATCGGTAATCCGCACGCGCCCGCGCGCATCCAGCATCACGTTGGCGGGCTTGAGATCGCGATGCAGCACGCCGAGCTCGTGCGCGGCCTGCAGCCCCGCACACAACTGCCGCGCGATGTCGAGCGCCTTCGCGGCCGGCAGCTGCCCGATGCGCTTCAGCAGCGATCGGAGGTCCTCACCGTCGATGAACTCCATCGTGATGAAGGTGTGCCGATCGGCCTCGCCGATGTCGTACACCCGGCAGACGTTCGGGTGCGACACTTGCCGCGCGATGCGCGCCTCGCGGACGAGTGCGGCCAGCAGGCGCTCGTCGTCCGTCAGCCGGGACGGCAGGAACTTGAGGGCGACGGGCTGCCCGAGCTTGAGATCGTCGGCGCGGTAGATCTCACCCATGCCGCCGCGGCCGAGCAGCGTCACGACACGGTAGCGGCCGGCGAGGACGACACCGGGGATGAAGCGCCCCCCGCCGGTATCGTCGCGCTTGTGTTCATCGAGCGCCGATTGGAGGAGCGGGTCGGGGCTGACATCCAGGATGCCGCCGGTCGCCGCGTCCTGGGCCAGGATCCGCTCGACCTCCTCCCGCACCGAGGGGTCGGCCGGACAGGCGGCCGCGAGCCAGCTGGCCCGCTGCTCGGCGGGCAGATCGAGAGCCCCGTCCAGCAGGGACTGGAGACGCCGCCAGCGATCCGCATCAGCAGGCTGCATGAAGCCGCCGTAGAATCCTGTCAGAGTCCAGAAGATGTCGCCTGACGCGACGACGATCACCGGCCTGCTCGCCGCCTGGCGCCATGGCGATCGAGACGCCATCGACCGGCTGATGCCGCTCGTCTACGAGGAGCTGCGATCGCTGGCGCGTCGTCGATTCCGGGACGGGCGCGACCAGACGCTCCAGACGACCGCGCTGGTCCACGAAGTCTATCTGAAGCTGGCCGACCAGTCGCAACTGCAGGTGCACGATCGTCATCACTTTTTCGCGCTGGCGGCCAGGGCCATGCGCCAGCTCACCGTCGACTACGCCCGGCGGCGCGCGGCGAACAAGCGCGGAGGCGGCGTCCATCTCGTGCCGGCTGACGATGTCGAGTTGCCGGCCGTCGAGCGCGCCGAGCAGATCGTCGAACTGGATGCCGCGCTGGAGCGTCTCGCACAGCTGGACGAATGGCTCAGCCGGGTCGTCGAGCTCCGCTACTTCGGCGGTCTCTCGGTGGAAGAAACCGCCGCTGTCCTCGGGTGTTCCGAGCGCACGGTGAAACGAGACTGGCGCAAGGCGCGCGCGCTGCTCCACGCCGAACTGACCCCCCGCCTGTAAGAACGCATTTCACGAGACGGCGGGGCCACGTGGCCCGTCCCGCTCGCCGATTGCGTTTGTCCTGATGACGGCGCGACTGCGGACGCGCCGCCATTGGAGGTCTCATGCAGCCATGTACCCGTCTCTCGCAGCGCGCAGCGCTGACGGTCGCGACCATCGGGCTGACCACCGCTGCGGCCTTCGCGCAAGGCACCGGCCTGCCGACCGAAGTCCTGAAGTTCTCGTTCCTCGCTCCTCCGCCCCCGCAGGTCACGCTGCGGGCCTGGGACGGCCACCTTCTTCCCGATCACGAGTTCAATCTGGTCGCCGGGCCGGTGCAGATCGACTGGAACCGGACCGATCTCGACTGGCGGTTCCTCTGGAGCGCGAACACCACGGCGGTCACATCCGTCCGCTGGGAGCTCTCGAAGTACCCGTTCCCGGCCGCCGGCGACTTCGTCCCGGCGCCAGGCTTTGGTCTCACCGGAACGTCGTCCACCCAGTTGTTCTTCGTCGATCTCAATCTGCTGGCGCCGCGGCCGCCGAACTGGACCCCGAAGCTCGCCTTCCAGGGACTGGCCGGGGCGTTCACTTCGGGCGGAATCGCTTTGCCGCCCACGGAGATTACGCCGACCACGCGGATCACGCGATCGGGCGCTCTCAACGTCCGGTTCCCCGGCGCCATCATCCCGGATGATTCGCGCGCATCGGCGCAGGCCTACGCCGTCCAGGCGGATCCGGTCATCGCCCAGTCGATGTCCCTGTACGCACGCGTCGTCCCGCTGGATGCCGACGGCAAAACCAGCGGGCCGCCGAGCAACGTCGTCATCCTGGAGTTCTTCGAACCGGATCCGACGAACGTGCTGCCCCCCGTCGTGTTCGTCCACCCGTGGGTCGACCTTGTCGAGTACTACCCGGTGCGTCCCTACACGTTCGACTGGACTTGCCATGTCATCTACAGCAGGGACGTCCCCTACCTCGGCGGTGTCATCGAGAAAGGCACCACAGCAAACATTTGTGACGACGACTCCAGCATTTTCGAAGACGTGTTCGGGGCGTTTGCCGATTTCTTCGAATTCGCCGCCGACTTCGCCGACTGGGTCGCCGACACCTACAGCGACATCAAGGCGGAGGCGGCGTCGCAGATGTCGGGCGTTCTGACCGATCTCGGCATTCCCTGCAACGAGACGTGCGCGTCGATCGCCTTGAGCACCGCGATGGCCGCGGCCGGGATGCCGCCGGAAATTCCCGACGTCGAGCAGCTGAAGGCGATGGGTGAAGGGTACCTCGTCGATGCCGTCGCCAATTACGCCGAAGCGCAGGGTGTCCCGGTGCCAGAGCCAGTCAGGGAGGAGCTGCGGAAGCAGGCGGCCAAGTTGATCGACAACGCGGTCGCAAGTGTGTTCACCGGAGGCGACGGCTCGGAACAGCTGATTCCCGACGTCAGCTACCAGTTCCACGGTCCGATCGTCGTGCTCAATCTGACGAACCCGAGCAGCGAGCATCTGTCGATGACGGACACGCTGCGGATCCACGATCCGAGCGGCCGCTACAAGGACGAGCTGTTCTTCATCCCGCCCATTCGTCCCGGCAAGACGATGCGGATCGCCCTGACGCTCGACCCGGTTCAGGATCCGAAGGGGTGGATGGCGCTGCTGCCGACCAATGATGACGATCCGCTGTCACTCCACACCTCTGAGAAGGTGGATGCGGCGAGGCTGGCGCTGAATGCGTGGCGCGCGCTCTACGACACGGAGGAGCTCGTCGTCGAGGTGAAAGTGATCGGCGGACCGTCATTCACCAAGACGCTGCTGGCCAAGTGATGGCCGAGGCGACTGCCCTGACGAGCCTGTGTCAGGGCAGTCGTTCGCGGTGCGGCTTCAGCGTGCAGAGCTTTCCTTCACCGCCTCCAGCTGCATCCATCGCTCCAGCGCCGCATCCAGTTCCCGCTGCACCGCATCGATGCGCGCGAGCACCGCGTCGATGTGCGCCGCGCCGGCGCGATAGAACTCCGGCGCGGCGGATTCCTCCTTCAGCCGCCGCTGCTCCTCCTCCAGCGCCGCGATCCGATCGGGGAGCGCGTCCAGCTCGCGCTGCTCTTTGAACGACAGCTTGCGCGGCCGCTCTCGCCGGCGCTCCCCGCCTGCCGCACTCTTGGCCGTGTCGGCGGCGGCCGCGTGCTCGGCGCCCCCGGCGCGGCGCTGGCGCAGGTAATCCCCATAACCGCCGACGTATTCGACGACCCTGCCTTCCCCTTCGAACGCGAGCGTGCTGGTGACGACGCGATCGAGGAACACGCGATCGTGGCTGACGAGCAGGACCGTGCCGTCGAAGCTGCCGACCAGCTCCTCGAGCAGCTCCAGCGTCTCGATGTCGAGATCGTTGGTCGGCTCGTCGAGCACGAGCACGTTCGCCGGGCGCGCAAAGAGGCGCGCGAGCAGCAGCCGGTTGCGCTCCCCTCCCGAGAGCGAACGCACCGGCGACTGCGCCCGTTCCCGCGGGAAGAGGAAGTCGCCGAGATAGCCGATCACGTGCTTCGGCTCGCCGTTGATGATGACGACATCGTTGCCGTCGCTGATCGTGTCGGCCACCGTCCGATCGGGATCCAGCTGCTCGCGCTGCTGATCGAAATAGGCGATCTCGAGGCGCGTGCCGTGGCGGATCGTTCCGGCGTCCGGTTCGATCTCCTGCACCAGCAGGCGCAGCAGGGTGGACTTGCCGGAACCGTTCGGTCCGATGAGGCCGACCCGGTCGCCGCGGAGGATCCGCTGCGAGTAGTCGCGGATGACCGGGACGCCGCCGTACGACTTGCTGACCCCTTTGGCCTCGAACACCATCTTCCCGGTCGGGGCGGCCCCGTCGATCACCATGCGCGCGCTGCCGACCTGCGCGCGGCGCGCCGCCCGCTCGGCGCGCAGCGCCAGCAGCGCCTTGACGCGTCCCTCGTTGCGCGTCCGCCGCGCCTTGACGCCGCGCCGCAGCCACGCTTCCTCCTGCGCCAGTTTCCTGTCCAGGCGATCGAGATCGCGTTCTTCGGCGTCGAGCGCGGCGCTCTTCTTCTCGAGATAGGCCGCGTACGAGCCCGGCCACGATGTGACGCGTCCGCGGTCCATGTCGACGATCCGGGTGGCGAGGCTCGACAGGAACGCGCGGTCGTGCGTGACGAACAGGACCGCGCCGCGGAAGTCGCGCAGGAACGCCTCGAGCCACTCGATCGCCTGGACGTCGAGGTGATTGGTCGGCTCGTCGAGGAGCAGCAGATCCGGCTCGGACACCAGCGCGCGCGCCAGCAGCGTGCGGCGGCGCCACCCGCCCGACAGCTCGCCGATCGGGCGATCCGCCGGCAGCCCGAGCCGATCGATCACCAGCTCGACGCGCTGTTCGAGACGCCAGCCGTCCTGCAGCTCGAGCGCGTGTTGAAGCGCCGACAGGCGCGCGAGCCGCGCCGCGTCGCCCGCGTGCTCCGCGACGTCGACGGCGGCGTGATGGTACTGGGCGACGAGGTCGCCGAGCGCACCCAGGCCGCCGGACACGACGTCGAATACGGATTCGCCGTCGCCGCGCGGCGCGGCCGAGGCGCCGCCGGCGGGCTCCCGTCCGAGCACATCCTGCTCGAGCCGCGCGATGCGCAGGCCCGGCGCGCGCCAGAGGGTCCCGGCGTCGAGCGGCACTTCACCGGCGAGCGCTTTCAGCAGGCTCGACTTCCCGGTCCCGTTGCGGCCGATCAGCGCGATGCGGTCGCCGGCCTCGATCCGGAGATCGGCGTCTTCGAAGAGCGGCACGTGGCCGAAGGCCAGCGATCCCTGCTGCAGATGTAGAATGGGCACGACGTAAGTCGCAGAATATCAGGAGGTTCGATGAAGGTATTACTCGCCGCCGTGCTGGCGGCGGCGTTGCCGGCGGCCGCGGCCGCCGAAGAGAAAATCGGCGCCGGCGTCACGCTCGACACCGCCACGCCCATCAGCGCCATCATCGCGGCACCGAAGGACTACGCCGGCAAGACCGTCCGCATCGACGGTGTCGCCACGGCCGTGTGCGAGGCCATGGGATGCTGGATGGCGGTCGCGGAGAGCGGCGAGAAGAACGCGCCGACGATCCGCCTCAAGGTCGAGCACGAGGGCACGATCAAGTTCCCGATGACCGCGAAGGGCAGGAAGGTGTCCGCGCAAGGCCGGTTCGAAGCGATCGGCGCCCAGGACGCCCATGCGAAGGACGCCGCGGCCGAACACGCCAGGCACGATGCGAAAGCGTCCGCCGATTACCAGATCACCGCAACAGGAGCAGTCGTCCGGTAACCAGTTGCCGGTAACCAGTTGCCGGTTGCCAGTTGCCGGTTGCCAGTTGCCGGTTGCCAGTTGCCAGTTGCCAGTTGCCAGTTGCCGGTAACCGGCTACCGGCTACTGGCTACCGGCTACTGGCTACCGGCTACCGGCTACCGGCTACCGGCTACCGGCTACCGGC